>NZ_JBCNYA010000011.1:0-121528 GCF_049727805.1 Frateuria sp. YIM B11624 | reverse complement strand
TGGCACTCCCCACAAAGAACATCGGGGTGGGCTTCAGCCCACCGCTCGTCGCGGCATTCAAAGCGGTGGGCTGAAGCCCACCCTACGAGGACCTACGCCAGGCTGGTGGCGACGCCGAACGCCACTGCGGTCACCGCCGCCATCGCCATGCAGGCGCTGGTGGGACGGATGCGTCGCGCATCCACGCGTGGGGTGAGCCGCCACAGCAGCAGCGCGCCGACCACCATGTCGACCACCAGCGCCAGCCGCAGCGGCAGCGAGGCGAGCAGCGGGCCGTAGGGCGGCCTCACGTTCCCCTCGTGCGCCGCGGCCAGTCCCACCAGCAGCAGCCCGAGCAGGCTCCACAGCAGGCAGGCGAAATACACGCGGTTGAACACCACGTTGCCGCGTTCGCTCCAGCGCAGCACCGGCCAGGCGACCAGGCTGGCGAACAGGGCGAGAATCGAGCCGTACAGCACCCACCAGAGCAGGGTGCTGAGCAGGGTAAGCAGGATCTGCATCAACTTTGTGCCTTGAAGCCGAGCTTGCGCAGCAGCTTTTCCATCAGCCAGGCGGGCCCGACCAGCAGGTAGGAGAGGTCGGTCAGGAAGCTCGGGCGATGGCCTTCGTAATGGTGGCCGATGAACTGCCCGACCCACGCCACGACGAACACCACCACGGCGGTCCAGCGCAGCCGCACCGGTCCCAGCACTTCGAACAGCCACGCCGTAAACAGCGCCAGCGCCGCGAAGAACACCAGCAGCGCGCCGCCGAGCCGGTGCGAGTGCTTCCAGTACCAGCCGAACGCCAGCACCATCGCGAACACCGCCCAGGCGCCGGGCTTGAGCCAGGCGGCGGGCACCGGCACGGTCCACAGCAGGGCGACCACGGTCCACACGATCGGCGGCACGCAGATCCAGTGCAGGATCTGGTTGATCGGATTGCGGTGGTCGGCGCTGTAGCCGTCGAGCCAGCTCTGCATGCTGCGCATGGTTGCCCCCTTCGTCAGTGGCTCAGTCGAGCCGGATGCCGGCCAGCCGCTCCAGCGCCTCGGCGTACTTGGCACGGGTGCGTTCGATGACCTCGCCCGGCACGCGTGGACCGGGCGCCTTCTTGTTCCAGTCCAGCGTTTCCAGGTAGTCGCGCACGAACTGCTTGTCGTAGCTGGGCGGGCTGATGCCGGTGCGGTATTCGTCGGCCGGCCAGAAGCGCGAGGAGTCCGGCGTGAGCATCTCGTCCATCACGTACAGCTTGCCGTCCGCATCGGTACCGAACTCGAACTTGGTGTCGGCGATGATGATGCCGCGCTCGGCCGCGTAGGCGGCCGCCCAGCGATAGATCGCCAGCGTGGCATCACGCACCTGCTCGGCCAGTTCGCGGCCGACGGCATCGACCACCGCGTCGAAGCTCACGTTCTCGTCGTGGTCGCCCACTGCGGCCTTGGTCGAGGGCGTGAAGATCGGTTCGGGCAGCTGCTGCGCCTGCTTCAACCCCGGCGGCAACGCGATGCCGCAGAGCTTGCCGCTGGCCTGGTAATCCTTCCAGCCCGAGCCGATCAGGTAGCCGCGCGCGATCGCTTCGACCGGCACCGGCTTGAGCCGCCGCGTCACCACCGCGCGGCCGGCGTAGAGCGACAGGTCGGTGCCCTTGGGCAGCACCTCGCCCAGCGGCACCTCGAGCAGGTGGTTGGGGATGATGTGCGCGGTCTTGTCGAACCAGAAGTTGGAGATCTGCGTGAGCATCTCGCCCTTGCCGGGGATCGGGTCGGGCAGCACCACGTCGAAAGCGGACAGGCGGTCGGTGGCGACGATCAGCAGACGGTCGCCAGGAAGCGCGTAGACGTCGCGCACCTTGCCGCGATGGATCAGGTCCAGGCCGGGCAGGTTCGAATGCAGCAGGGTGGTGGGCACGGGCGTTCCGCTGTCGATGGGTGGGAGTGGCCTATTCTAGCGAGTCGCCGTAGGGTGGGCTTCAGCCTGCCGTCGTGCATCGATGGGCTGAAGCCCACCCCGCAGTCCGAGGCTAGGCGGCGCGGCGCTGCTAGAATCGCGCCTTCCCGGGAATCCATCTCGCTGTACGCCCTGCCGATGCGACTCGTCCTGTTCGCGGCGCTCCTGGCCGCCGCTTCGCCTGCCTTTGCCGCAGGCCCCGCCCGTCCGGCCCGGCTGGGGCTGTGTGCCGCCTGCCATGGCGAAACCGGCATCGCGCAGATGCCCGGTGCGCCCAACCTCGCCGGGCAGCGGCTGGACTACCTGCGCAACGCGCTCGCGCAGTACCGCGACGGCCGTCGCGACGTGGCGGTGATGCGCGCGGCGATCGGTCCGGTCAGCGACGCCGAACTGGACGCGCTGGCACGCTGGTACAGCGCGCAGTCGCCGGCCCCACGGGCGCAGCCATGAACTTTTCCTCCACGCTGATCCTGGCGTTCGTCGGCCTGATCCTGGGCCACGGCCTGCCCGGCGCGATCGTCGGCGCGGTGATCGGCTTCGTCATCGACAGCCTGCGCCAGAGCCAGCGCTGGCGCGCCGCGCCGCAGATGGACGGGCTGTACGGCCCGCTGTTCGCCCTGCTCGGCGCGGTGGCCAAGTCGGACGGGCGCGTGTCGGAAGCCGAGATCGCGGTGGCCGAGCGGATGATGACCCGCATGGGCCTGACCGGCGAGCAGCGCAAACAGGCGATCGCCAGCTTCAACCAGGGCAAGCAGCCGGAGTTCGACGTCACGCCGGCGATCGACGGCCTGCGCCGCTGGGTCGGCATGCGCCGCGATCACGCCTTCCCGGTATTGGACGTGGTGATCGAGACCGTGCTGGCCGAGGGCAATCCGCCGCCGGAGAAGATGGGCATCCTGCGCCAGCTCGCCTTCGCCCTGCGCATCAGCGACATGGAGCTGATGGCATTGATGGCGATGAAGGGCTACGCCTGGAACGCCGCCGCCGGCGACCGCCGGCGCGGCACCGGTGGCGGTTACGTGCCGCCGCATCGGGCCACGCACGGCCCCGATCCGTATACCGTGCTCGGCATCGAGCGTGGCGCCGACGAGCGTGCCATCAAGCGCGCCTACCGCAAGCTGATTTCCGAGCACCACCCCGATCGCCTGGGCGACCTGCCCGAGGACATGCGCAAGCGCGCCGAGGCGCGCGCCAGCGAGATCAACGCGGCCTACGAGCGGATCAAGGCCGAAAAAGGCTTCAAATAATCCACGCGTAGGAGCGCATCCTCTGCGCAGAGCCTACGAAGCGGCGACGCCGCACATTCCGGTCGCGCATTTCGGTGCGCTCCTACAGGACAGGCACGCATGAGCAAGCAATCCCCCGTCATCGCCCCCTCCATCCTCTCCGCCGACTTCGCCCGCCTCGGCGAGGACACCGCCAGGGTGCTGGCCGCCGGCGGCGACTGGGTGCATTTCGACGTGATGGACAACCACTACGTGCCCAACCTCACGATGGGTCCGATGGTGCTCAAGGCCCTGCGCGACTACGGCATCAGCGCGCCGATCGACGTGCACTTGATGGTCAGGCCGGTCGACCGCATCGCGCCGGATTTCGCCAAGGCGGGCGCCAGCCTGATCAGCTTCCACCCGGAAGCCAGCGAGCACGTCGACCGCACCCTCGGCCTGATCCGTGACGCCGGCTGCCAGGCCGGGTTGGTGTTCAACCCCGCCACGCCGCTCAACTGGCTGGACCACGTGCTCGACAAGCTGGACCTGGTGCTGATCATGTCGGTCAACCCGGGCTTCGGCGGGCAGAAATTCATCCCCGAGGCGCTGGCCAAGCTGCGCGAGGTGCGCCGGCGCATCGACGAGAGCGGGCGCGCGATCCGGCTGGAGATCGACGGCGGCGTCAGCGCCTCGAACATCGGTGAGATCGCCGCCGCCGGCGCCGATACCTTCGTGGCGGGCTCGGCCATTTTCGGCGCGCCCGACTATGCGCAGGTCATTGCGGCCATGCGCCAAGCCATCGGATGAAGGGCGCCCGCAGGGACGTTTCGCTCGCCGAGGCAGCCATTCGCCCGATTTGCTAGCTTGTGATCGGGGTGAGCCACCTGTAGTCGTGTGAGGGCCATGGATATGGTGCGGACTCTGTTACTGGCTGTAGTGCTTGGGCTTGTTGCTCCCGCCTGCGAGGCACAGACATCCGTGCGACAGGTCGCTTCAGGGGCAGCTCCGCCGGCGCCTGCGTCAGGCGCACCAAGGAATGTCGACTGCCCCGTTGGGTTGGAGCAGGTTTTGCCGGGCGTCTACTATTACTGCGCCGGCGCCAGAAACCTGGCCCTGGGCCATTATGCGAGCGGCCTCAGCCTGCTCGAGGTGGCGGCCGCCTGGGGCAGCAAGCCTGCCCAGTTCACGCTCGGCGTTGCCTACTTCAATGGCGATGTAGCGGCGAAGAACCGGCCGCTGGGGCTGGCCTGGCTGGGATTGGCAGCCGAGCGCAACGACCCAAGCTACCAAGCAATCTTCCAATCGGCCTGGCACAAGGCCACTTCGGCCGAACAGGCAGATGGCAATCGGTTGTGGAGAGCCATGCGATCCAAATATGGCGACGCACACGCAGCGGTGCGAGCCCGGCGCCACTATCTGTACCTTCGCGGCCAAATGATCAGTGGCGAAGCGTTCGGTGCGCACTGGTGCATCGGTGGGTTGACCGGCACGAACATGGCGCGGGCGCATGGCGGGGGACCGCGGGGGCGCGATTCGACCGAAGTGGGCTGTACCAATGAAACCTCCGGCAGTGTCCTGGTGAACCAGATGGACTCCTATGCGGCCAGCTTGTTCGAGGGCATGGAGGGACACGTCACCGTGGGCCCCCTGCAACAGGTACCGGCACCCGCGTCTCCTCGGGAGAAAGCCGGTAAGCAGCACTAGACAGCTGCGTGGCCCTAGATAAAGAAATCCCGGTGCACGAAGGCACCGGGATAAGCGTCGTCGGAATGGGACGCGTTGAGGAGTCCACCAGAGCGGGTGCCTGGCCGTCGCCGGGGTGGCGACGGTGAATCCACGGCAATGGACGACGCCCGCCACTACGACAAGACCGGCGCATCTCCGGTTGGTTCCGCACAGGGAGCAAAAATTTCCGAACCAGGCTTTGGGTTTGTGAGCACGCTTCGTTCACACTGGGGGCGGGGAGGGTGCCGCCACAGGAGATATGGATGATGTCCGGACCGAAGATGATGGCTTCCCTGGTGCTGGGATTCATTGCGCTGGCCGCGCACGCCGGCACGCATATGGCCGCGCTCGCCAGGGCGGGTGGCGATGCCGCACCGATCACTCTGGCCGAGCTCGGCAAGCTCGGCTGCGCGCCCGGGCTGGAGCGCTTTCTGCCCGGCGTCTACTACTACTGCGTGGGCGCCCGCGACCTGGCCAACCACCGCGACGCCAGCGGCGTGGACATGCTCAAGCTGGCGGCCGCCTGGGGCAGCAAGCCGGCGCAGTTCACGCTGGGTGTGGGTTACTACAACGGCGACATCGTGACGCAGGACCGGGTACGCGGCCTGGCTTGGCTCGGCTTGGCCTCCGAGCGCCGCGACCCAAGTTACCAGGCGGTGCTGCGTTCGGCCTGGCAGCAGGCCACGCCGGCAGAGCAGGTGCAAGCTGACGCGCTGTGGAAGGCGATGTTGCCCACCTATGGCGACGCCCGCGCTGCCAGGCGCGCCGAACGGCGCTACCAGCATGAGCGTGACCAGTTGCTTGGTGGTGTCACGCTCGGCCGCCGCGTCTGCATCGCCGGCCTGACCCAGCGCGACATGGTGGCGATTCCTCCACCGAGACGTTCGGGCAGTGCGGCACTCCCCGGGAGTGCCGGACCGTCGGACTTCCAGATGTCGGTCGGCTGCCCCGGCGGCGCCCCGGCCAGTACCGTGCTCCGCCAGCTCGACGGTTTTGCGGGAAGTCTGTTCGACGGCCTGGAGGGACACGTCGTGGTCGGCCCGCTTTCGCCGGTACGGGATCGCGCCAAACCGTAGCGCGCAAAAAAATCCCCTCGCGAGGAGGGGGAAGGAACGGTTGGCTAACGGAGGGTCCTGCAGGGCGCCGTGGGCGGATCAGAGCGGTTGCCAGTCCGGGTCCGGCTCCTCGCCCGCACCCGTCGCGCTTCCCTGCGCGACGGGTGCATCCACGCCTTCCACGGCAAACGGGTCGACATATCCAGCGTTCATGGCCTCACCTCTTCAGTGGATGCCCATCACCAGGCCCAGCAGCAGGGCGCCCAAGGCCAGCGCCACGCGCAGCGGTTCGAAATGGCGCAGTTCGGCGTTCGGGTCGGGCTTGGCGACGGTGGTGTTCATGGCATCTCTCCGGTGACGGTTCCATGGAACCGTCCGGCCGGGCGCGCATCGCGTCAGGCCGCGGGCGAAGCGCGGGCCGGATCGGGCAAAACGCGGGCAGCCGCGCCGCGCGCCTTGCGCCGCGGCAGCGCGCATAGCACGCTGCGCGCCACCACAGGGAGACAGATCGCCATGGGTCGCAGCATCGCCATCGTCGAGGACGAACCGCTCATCCGCGCCAACTACGTCGAGGCGCTCACCCGCTTCGGTTACGACACGCGCGGCTACGGCTCGCGGCAGGACGCCTCCACCGCCTTCGCGATGAAACTGCCGGAGCTGGTGATCATCGACATCGGCCTGGGTGACGAACCCGAGGGCGGATTCGACCTATGCCGCGAGCTGCGCGCCAAGTCCGCCACGCTGCCGATCATCTTCCTCACGGCGCGCGATTCGGACTTCGACGTGATCTCCGGCCTGCGCCTGGGCGCGGACGACTACCTGTCCAAGGACACCAGCCTGCACCAGCTCGCCGCACGCATCGCGGCGCTGTTCCGGCGCATCGAGTCGCTGAAGGCGCCCGCGTCCAGCGAGACGGTGATCGCGCACGGTCCGCTCAAGCTCGAGTCCGAGCGCATGCGCGTGACCTGGAACGACGCGGAGATCCCGCTCACCGTCACCGAGTTCTGGATGGTGCACACGCTGGTGCGCTTTCCCGGCCACGTGAAGAACCGCGACCAGCTGATGCGCGAGGCGGAACTGGTGGTCGACGACGCCACCATCACCTCGCACATCAAGCGCATCCGCAAGAAGTTCGTGGCGGTGGCGCCGGATTTCGACGCGATCGAGACCGTGCACGGCGTGGGCTACCGGTGGAAGCCGTGAGACAGATACAAACGATGGTGGCGGCGGCGCTTCTGATGGCGGCCTCGGTAGCATGGGCAGGTGACAAGCCCGATCCAGGTGTACTTGTCTATGGCAAGCCGGATGGCGACGTGCCTGGTTGGGCGATCATGGCTGATGCACCACTAGGCTGGACGCCGGACTGTTGCACTTATGCTCGCGCCATCGGTGTCAATCTGGTGATGTATCAGGGCGAATGGACCGGCAAACCCGAGCGGGTGATCGTGCTCAACGTATGGCCGCGTAAACTGGCCAGCCTGGATGCCGAGCTGGACGTCGATCGAAAGCAATACCTCCAGCGCGACCCGGCCGCAAAGATGGGCCATTTCCCCGTGCGGCATCGCTCAATGCGATGCAGCGCTGCCGTCTATGAAGGTACCGACCAGTTTGACGACGTAGTGGTGTTTTGCGATCCAGGTCGCGCCACCGGTATCCGATTGAGCTGGTCGATGACCATCGCCGATGCGGACCCGCAGCGGCGTGCACTGCTCGACATGTTCATGCGGGTGGTGGTCAATGCCTCCTACCTGCGTTACGAGAGCGCCCGCGATCAGGCTGGAAAGCGCTAGCCCACGACGCCGGTTTCCCCCAAGCTGACGCAATGAACCTGCGCCGCAAGCTGCTGCTGGTCGCCCTGTGCACGCTGGCCCTGCCGGTGGCAGGCTGGCTGTACGTGCGGCAGATGGAAACGCTGCTGCGCGAAGGGCAGGCGCAGGCGCTGGTGGCGTCTGCGCGGGCGGTGGCGCGCAGCCTGGTGGCGACCGGCGCCGCGCTGCCGCAGGACGCGCACGGCTGGTACGTCGAGCAGGCCGCCACGCCGATCACCATCGACGGCTACGGCGACGACTGGGCGCCGCTGACGCCCTGGAGCCAACCGCTGGGCCCGCGTGGCAGCGTGCTGCTGGCCGAGGACGCCAACGGGTTCTACCTCTACGTGCAGCAGCGCCAGACCCGCCGCGTGCGCGCCGACGCGGACGATCCCGGCGCGTTGCGCGCGGACCACGTGATCCTCGAACTCGACCGTGGCGACACGCGCCTGCGCTACCTGCTGGCCAGTGCCGCACCGGGGAGTTTCACCGCGCGGCTGCTCGATCCGCCGGTGGCCGACTGGCCGGACCACCTCGCCGGCCAGTGGCAGGAAGACGGCGGCGGCTGGCGCCTGGAGCTGCGGCTGCCGCGCCCGCTGGTGGCGGACCGGCTGGGCCTGGGCCTGTACGACGGCACGGTCGGCGGCGATCCGCTGGCGGTCGAGGCGCGCCCGCTGTGGCATTACTCGCCGACACTGGCGCAGGAGCTGGACCGCCTGGCGCCGGAGCAGACCCGGGCCCGCGTGCTTGCGCCCACCGGCTGGCTGCTGGCGCAGAGCGGGCGCCTGCAGGCCGGCGGCCCACAGCCGGGCTGGTTCGCCGCGCTGGTGTATCGCGCGCTGCTCGCCAATCCGGTCGAGGACGCTGCGCCCTGGGCCCAGGATGCACCGCGCCTGGACCTGCCGGAAATCGCCCGCGCCCGCGCCGGCGAGCCGGCCATCGCATGGCGTGACGGCGAAACGCGCGCCAGCGTAGTGCTCGCCGCGGCCGTGCCGATCGGCGCGCCCGGCCATGTGCGCGGCGTGCTGCTGCTCGAACAGGCCAGCACCACCGTGCCGCTGCTGGCGAACCGCGCGCTGCTCACCCTGCTGCTGACCAGTTTCGGCGTGCTGCTGGTGGCCGGCGGCATCCTGCTGTGGTTCGCCACGCGCCTGAGTCTTCGGCTGGGCCGCCTGCGCGACGCCGCCGAGCGCGCGCAGATGGCCGACGGCCGCGTCGGAGGCCTGTTCGCGCAGGGCCGCTTCCCGCTCACCGCGGCGCCGGACGAGATCGGCGACCTGGCGCGCAGCTTCGAGCGGCTGTTCGAAGCGGTCGGCGGCTACACCGACTACCTGCGCACACTGGCCTCCAAGCTCTCGCACGAACTCAACACGCCGCTGGCGATCGTCAAGAGTTCACTGGACAACCTCGAGCATGCACTGCAGGCCAACGATGCGCTGCCGCCGGAGGCGCGCCCGTACCTGGCGCGTGCGCACGATGGCGTGGCGCGGCTGGGCACGCTGGTGCGCGCGATGAGCGAGGCCAGCCGCATGGAGCGAGCCATCGCCGCCGCCGAAGCCGAGGACGTCGACCTGCGCGCCGTGGTGCGCGGTTGCGCCGAGGCCTACCGCCCGTTGATCGGCGCCCGCGAGCTTTCCTGCCGGTTGCCCGACGCGCCGCTGCCGATGCACTGCGCGCCCGAGCTGATCGCCCAGGCGCTGGACAAGCTGCTCGACAACGCGCTCTCGTTCACGCCGGCCGACGGCTGGCTGCGCCTGACGCTGCTCGCCCGCGAGGATGGCGCCGAAATCACCCTCGCCAACCAGGGCCCGCCGCTGCCCGCGGCGATGCAGGCGCGCCTGTTCGACTCGCTGGTCAGCCTGCGCGACAAGGCCACTCCGGGCGACGCGCCGCACCTGGGCCTGGGGCTGTACGTGGTGCGGCTGGTCGCCGAACGCCACGGCGGCAGCGCCAGCGCCGGCAACCTGGAGGATGGCAGCGGCGTGGCCTTCACCCTGCGTTTGCGCAACATGCCGCGCCAGCGGCTGGGCGTGGCCTGAGCAGGCGACGCTTCCGGCAGCCGCGTGCGGCGCCCGCCGGAAACCCCAGGATCAGGAACGGCATTGCAAGGGCAGATAGCGGCTGTCGATGTCCGGGCTCTCGCAGGTCCATACGATCGCGCCATCCTGCCCATGGGCAATCAGCGCCAGTCGCCCATTGCGCAGGGGCACGGGCGCTCGCTCGCCGAAGGTGGCCACCAACACCGTGCCTTCGTCGGCGGCCAGCACGGTGAAGCCGGCCAAGTTGCCGCTGGCGTATTCGTCGGCGTCCCGAAGCCCCGCCTGCGCGTTGCTCTGCGGCCATGCGCGGTTGCGCCCCACGGCCTCGACGATCTGCGCCTTGAGCGGTTCGGCCTGCGACAGCACGCTGGCGACCTGCGCACGCAGCGCGTAGTCCTGGTAGGACGGAACCGCTACGGCCGCCAGGATCCCGATCGTGAAGGGGATGCCCAGGAGCAGCCAGAACACGCCCTTGGAGGCCTTCGGCGCGGTCTGCCCGGTGCGCTGCCAGCGCGCCAGCCAGGACAACTGGCCCTGCAGGTACAGGGTGTTGAAGAAGAACAGCGTCACGCCGCCGATCTCCACCGGCACCCGGTAGCCTTCCATCTCCCGCTTGATCGAGCCGGCCATCGAGAAGTAGGCCGCCACGTAGAGCACGAAGTAGGCGAGCATCAGCAGGCTGCCGAAGCCCACCATGCCTGGATGCGCACCGTCGCCCTGCGGCGAGGGCGTGCCCGCCAGGACCAGGAAGTAGCCGAGGAAATAGCAGGTGATGGAAAGGCCGAGCATCAGCTTGGCGTTGCTTTCCCCGTCGATGCGGCGCACCCAGTTGGCCTGGATGAACGGCCACACGATGCCGAAGATGCCCAGCGTGAGGATGGTGAACAGCACCACCAGGCCCCAGTGCAGCGACGGCGGTGTCGGCAACGATCTGCGGTCCACATAGGCCTGTTGCTGGTCGCGGCGGCGCGCATCCATGGCGGCCGCCCAGTCGTCCGACTGCGGCGCAGTGCCGCTGAAGGATGCGGGGTGGGAGGCCATGGGCGGCGGCGCCGGCGGCGGGGCCGCTTTGCGCTCGCCAAGCAGCGTCGCCAGCGGCACCCAGTCGGGCATGCCCTTGCGCCAGGCGACGGCGTCGCGGCCGAACCTGCCTTCCGCCACCCAGCGGCGCACCTCGGCCTCGCCATAGGGGCCTTGTTGCTTGCCGTCCTGGCCTACCCAGATACCTTCTTCCATCGGATTCCCCTCGTGGTGTGGTTGCTTGAACTTCCCGTTCGTTGGCGCGCAGCCGCCCGCGCCTGCGTGTGTCGCGGGCGGTGCAGGTCGGTGGTTTCAGCCGGTTCCGGCGGCGCCGCGCGCGCCGGAGAGCGGGCGGTGTTGCACGCGCCCGTTCATGGATGAAGACGTCGGAGCGGCGCGCGACGAGGCGCCGCCGTCCATCGCCCCGGCCCGTAAGCCGGAGAGCTTCATGTCGCAACGATCCACGCTGTTCCCCCTTCCCTGTCCGCAAGATTAAGCGGACGGCTTTTCGCGCCGCAAGCCTCGCCTGCCTCGATGCCAACGGCGGCGATGGACTGCTATCTTGATGGGCCGTTCCCATCGCGAATCGCGCCCGTGATCTCCCGAGAATCGTTCGACGCGCTGGCTGCCGAAGGCCACACGCGCATCCCGCTGGTGCGCGAGGTGTTCTCCGACCTCGACACGCCGCTGTCGGTGTACCTGAAGCTTGCCGACGGCCCGTACACCTTCCTGTTCGAATCGGTCGAGGGCGGCGCCACCTGGGGACGCCATTCGATCATCGGCCTCCCGGCGAAGCGCGTGTACCGCCTGCGCGGGCACGAACTGGAGGTGGAGGATGCGGGCGAAGTGGTCGAGAGGCGCCACCTCGACGATCCGCTGGGCGAGATCGAAAAGCTGCGCGCGCAGTACGACGTGCCGCGCCTGCCGGAACTGCCGGCCTTCACCGGCGGCCTGGTCGGTTATTTCGGCTTCGAGACGATCGGCTACATCGAGCCGCGGCTGGCGCAGTGGGACCGTCCCGACGAGCTGGGCACGCCCGACGTGCTGCTGATGCTGGCCGAGGAAGTCGCAGTGTTCGACAACCTCAAGGGGCGCCTGTACCTGATCGTGCACGCCGACCCTTCGCAGCCGCAGGCCTACGCGCAGGCGCAGCGGCGGCTCGACGCGCTGGTCTACCGCCTGCGCCAGGGCGGCGCGTCGTATCCGCAGCTCAACCAGTCCGTCGCGCTGGACGAGGGCGACTTCACGTCCTCCTTCACCAGGCCCGAGTTCGAGGCGATGGTGGAGAAGGCCAAGGAGTACATCCGCGCCGGCGACATCTTCCAGGTGGTGCCCTCGCAGCGCCTCTCGGTGGGCTTCAACGCGCGGCCGGTGGACGTGTACCGCGCGCTGCGCGCGCTCAATCCCTCGCCGTACATGTACTTCGTCGACCTCGGCGCCACGCAGATCGTCGGCTCCTCGCCGGAAATCCTGGCGCGCCTGAAGGACGGCAAGGTGGTGGTGCGTCCGCTGGCCGGCACGCGCAAGCGCGGTGCGACGGAGGAAGAGGACCGCGCGCTGGAGGCCGAGCTGCTGGCCGACCCGAAGGAACGCGCCGAACACGTCATGCTGATCGACCTGGGACGCAACGACATCGGCCGGATCAGCGAAACGGGCTCGGTCGAGGTGAGCGAGTCGTTCGTGATCGAGCGCTACTCGCACGTCATGCACATCGTCTCGCAGGTGCAGGGCAGGGCGCGCCCGGACCTTTCCTACATGGACGTGCTCAAGGCCACCTTTCCCGCCGGCACGCTCTCCGGCGCGCCGAAGATCCGTGCGCTGGAAATCATCCAGGAGCTCGAACCCTACAAGCGCAACATCTACGCCGGCGCGATCGGCTGGATCGGCTGGTGGGGCGACGCCGACACTGCCATCGCCATCCGCACCGCGGTGATCCAGGACGGCCGCCTGCACGTGCAGGCCGGCGCAGGCATCGTCTACGACTCCGATCCGGCGGCCGAATGGGAGGAGACGATGAACAAGGGACGAGCACTGTTCCGCGCCGTGGCGCAGGCGGCCAAGGGCCTCTGAAAGCCGCCGCCGCGCCGCCTGGCCGGAAACTCCACGCATGCCCAGAGCTAGCTCCCTCTCCCCTCCGGGGAGAGGGTTGGGGTGAGGGGCCGGGGCTCGCCCGACGCCCAATCCAAGCGGACTCTGCTTTATAGGGTCACCATCGGCAGATTCGCTTCCTTGGCGGCCTCACCATGCCGCGCCACGCAAGAACTTTCGCTCACACGCATGACTTCCGGCATGCCGTGACCACCCTGCAACGTTATATCGTTTCGGACTTCTATCCCTCCGAAGATCCGCCGCATGATCAAGCCGTCCGCTGCCGTGCTGGCCTCGCTGCTGCTGGCCGGATGCGCAGTGGGCCCGGACTTCCAGCGTCCCGCGGCACCGTCCGTCCGCAGCTACACCGCCACGCCGGTGGAAACGACGGCCGCCAGCGCGGGCGTGCAGGGCGGCGAGTCGCAGCATTTCGAGCGCGGCGGCGACATGCCCGCCCAGTGGTGGCAACTGTTCCACTCGCAGCCACTGGATGCGCTGATCAAGCAGGCGCTGGCCAGCAACCCGGATCTCAAGGCCGCGCAGGCCGCGTTGCTCTCGGCGCGGGAAACCGCGCTGGCCGGCCGCGGCGCCTACTACCCCAGCGTCGGCGTGGGCGTCTCGGCCAACCGCCAGCAGGATCCGCCCGGCGCACTGGCACCGGTGCCCAGCTCCAACGCCTCGCTGTACAACCTGCTCACGGCGCAGGTGAGCGTGTCCTACATGCCCGACGTGTTCGGCTTGAACCGGCGCACGGTCGAATCACTCGAAGCGCAGGCGCAGGCCGCGCGCTACGAGATGATCGCCACCGACATCGCGCTCGGCGCCAACGTGGCGGTCACCGCGATCCAGGTCGCCTCGCTGCGCGAGCAGCTCAAGGCCACGCAGGAACTGGCCGGCATCAATGCGCACGTGCTCTCGATCATGCGCTACCAACTGGCCAAGGGTTACATCGGACGGCTGGACGTGGCCGCGCAGGAAACCCAGCTGGCGCAGGTAAACGCCTCGCTGCCGGCGCTGCGCACGCAACTGGCGCAGCAGCAGCACCGGCTGGCCGTGCTCGCCGGCCGCTTTCCCAGCGAGGGCGCGGCCGTGACGTTCGACCTCGCCGGCCTGCAACTGCCGCAGGAGCTGCCGCTCAGCCTGCCCTCGACGCTGGTCGCGCAGCGGCCGGACGTGCTGCAGGCGCAGGCCAACCTGCATGCGGCCAGTGCGCAGGTCGGCGTCGCCATCGCCAACCGGCTGCCCAACCTCACGCTGAGCGCCGACGCCGGCAGCACGGCGCTGGCGATCGGCCAGTTGTTCAAGTCGGGCACCGGCTTCTGGGGGCTGGGCGCCGAGCTGGCCGCGCCGGTGTTCGAGGGCGGCTCGCTGAAGCATCAGGAGCGCGCCGCCAAGGCCGCCTACACGCAGGCGGCCGAGCAATACCGCAGCACGGTGCTGGCCGCGTTCGAGGATGTCGCCGACACGCTGACCGCGCTGCAGCAGGACGCGCAGGCGCTGCAGGCTGCCACGGCCGCCGACAAGGCCGCGCGCGTCACGCTGGATCTCTCGCAACGGCAATGGAAGGACGGCTATGCCGGCTACCTCGCCGTGCTCGGCGCCGAGCAGGCCGCGCTGCAGGCGCGCATCGGCCTGGTGCAGGCACAGGCCAGCCGCTACGCCGACACGGTGGCGCTGTTCCAGGCGCTCGGCGGTGGCTGGTGGCACCGCGCCGACCTGGCGCAGGACGGGGACGCTCCCGTCACCGCGGCCGATACGACTTCAACCAGGGGTGACCATGAACACTGACCGCGCTCGCAGGTTGCCGCGGCGTCCGGTACGCGCGCTCATCGCCGCCACCATGCTGGCCATGGCCGGCCTGCTCGGCGGCTGCGGCTCGTCCACGGACAAGCCCGCGCCGTCTGCCGACACGCCGCACAACGCCACGCTGACCGCCGCGCAACGCCAGCACGTCACGCTCGCCGCGATCGCCGCGGCACCGTTCCACAAGGCGATCGAGGCGACCGGCGTGGTCGATTTCGACAACGACCAGGCGACCAGCGTGCTGGCGCCGTTCTCCGGCCCGGTCACGCAACTGCTGGTGAGCGCCGGCCAGCACGTCGACAAGGGACAGCCGCTGGCGCGGGTCAATTCGCCCGACTACGCCGCCGCCGTCGGCGCCTACGCCAAGGCGCTGGTCGCCGCCCGCAACACGCGCCGCCTGGCCGATGCCGACCGCGACCTGGGCGCGCACGAAGGCCTGCCACGGCGCGAACTGGAGCAAGCCCTGACCGACGCTGCGAGCGCCGATGCCGATCGCGACGCCGCACGGCAGGCGCTGCTCGCGCTCGACGCCGATCCGCAGACGATCAAGGCGCTCCAGTCCGGCAAGCCGCTGGCACACGTCGAGGCGGTAATCCGCGCGCCGGTCGCCGGCACCGTGGCGGAGAAGCTGATCACGCCCGGCCAGTTGCTGCAGGCCGGCAGCACCGCCTGCTTCACCGTCGCCGACCTCTCGCGCATGTGGGTGATGGCGCAGGTGTCGCCCGCCGAACTGGCCGCAGTACGCCTCGGCGATCCGGCCGATATCGAGGCCGGCAGCGCCGGCGCGCTGCAGGGCACGGTGGACAACATCGGCGCGGTGGTCGACCCGGACACGCGCGCGGTGCCGGTGCGCGTGCGCGTGGACAACGCGAAGGGGCTGCTCAAGAAGCAGATGTACGTGCGCGTGCGCATCCGGTCGCGCCAGGCCGAGCGCGGCCTGCTGGTGCCGGTGTCGGCGGTCCTGCGCGACGATGAGAACCTGCCGTTCGTCTACGTCGCGCAGCGCGACGGCAGCTTCGCGCGGCGCCGCGTGACGCTGGGCTACCGCGCCGGCGACCGCTACCAGGTGTCCGCGGGCCTCAAGGCCGGTGAACAGGTGGTGGCGCAGGGCGGCCTGTTCGTCCAGTTCATGCAAAGCCAATGAGCGATCACCTGCCTCCGATGCCGCCACGCTCGGCGTCGCTGATGAACCGCCTGGTCGGTGCCTCGCTGGGCCAGCGCCTGCTGGTTGCGCTGCTGACGCTGGTGCTGGTCGGCGCCGGCATCCGCGCGCTGCAGCGCCTGCCGGTGGACGCCTATCCGGACCTGTCGCCGCCCAGCGTGGACATCGTCACGCAGTGGCCCGGCCACACCGCCGAGGAAGTCGAGCGGCTGATCACGGTGCCGGTCGAGCGCGGCATGACCGGCATCCCCAGGACCACCAGCACGCGCTCGGTGTCGCTGTACGGCCTGTCGGACGTGACGCTCAACTTCGCCGGCGGCAGCGACTACCAGCTCGACCGCCAGGAAGTGTTCAACCGCATCGGCGACCTGGAACTGCCCGACGGCACCGTGCCGTCGGTCTCGCCGATGTCCTCGCCCTCGGGGCTGATCTACCGCTACGTGCTCGAGAGCTCCGACCGCACGCCGGCGGAACTGAAAACCTTCGAGGACTGGGTGATCGAACCGCAGTACCGCGCCGTGCCCGGCGTGGCGGACGACTCCGGCTTCGGCGGCGGCACGATGCAGTACCAGGTGCTGCTCGATCCGGTGAAGCTCGCCGGCACCGGACTCACCGCGACGCAGGTGCAGGCCGCGCTCGCGGCGAACAACGCCAATGCCGGCGGCGGCTTCTACTCGCAGGGCGGGCAGTTCTACTACGTGCGCGGCGAAGGCCGCCTGCGCTCGCTGGAGGACATCGGCAACGTGGTGCTGGCCGTGCACGACGGCAAGCCGGTGCTGGTCAGGGACGTCGGCCGCGTCGCCATCGGCATCGCGCCGCGGCTGGGCGAGTTCGGCTATGAGAACCAGGACGATGCGGTGGAAGGCGTGATCTCGCTGCGCACCGGCGAGAAGACCCAGGACGTGCTCAGGCGCGTCGAGGCGAAGACGAAGGAGCTCAACGAACACGTCCTGCCGAGCGACATCAGGATCCACCCGTTCTACGACCGCAGCGACCTGGTCGCGCTGACCACGCGTATCGTCCGCGAGAACCTGGTGCGCGGCATGCTGCTGGTGGTCGTGGTGCTGATCTTCTTCCTCTACGACGTGCGCGCCGGCCTGATCGTGGCGGCCACCATCCCGCTCGCGCTGCTGTTCGCCTTCACCTGCCTGGACCTGCAGGGCGCCTCGGCCAACCTGCTGTCGATCGGCGCGGTCGACTTCGGCATCCTGGTCGACGCGGCGGTGGTGATGGTGGAGAACATCTACCGGCAGCTCGCCGACCGGCAGGGCGAGAAGTTCGACGTCGTCGAGATCATCCGCGACGCGGCCGCCGAGGTGGACCGGCCACTGTTCTACGCGGTGGCGGTGATCGTGGTGAGCTTCCTGCCGATCTACGTGCTGTCCGGCCCGTCCGGCACGCTGTTCAAGCCGATGGCCGACACCATGGTGTTCGCGCTGGTCGGCTCGCTGATCGTCACGCTGACGCTGCTGCCGGTGCTGTGCTCCTGGTTCATGCGCAAGGGCGTGCGCGAGCGGCGCAACGCGATCTTCGAGGCGATCAAGTCGGCCTATGCCAGGGGACTCGACGTCTGCCTGGCGCACGCGCGCGGCACCATCGTCGCCTCGGCCCTGCTGCTGGGCGCCTCGCTGCTGCTGATCCCCGGCATCGGCGCCGAGTTCATGCCGCACCTGGACGAGGGCGCGCTGTGGGTGCGCGCGACCATGCCCTACACCATCTCGTTCGACGAGTCGGCGAAAATCACCCCGCAGATCCGGGAGATCCTGCACTCGTTCCCGGAGGTCACCACGGTCGCCTCGGAGCTGGGTCGCCCGGATGACGGCACCGACGCCACCGGCTTCTTCAACGTCGAGTTCTACGTCGCGCTCAAGCCGTACTCCGAGTGGCGCGGCGCCTACCGCACCAAGCCCGAGCTGATCGCCGCGATCAACAGGAAGCTCCAGGCCTTCCCCGGCATCATCTTCAACTACACGCAGCCGGCCGAGGACGCGGTGGACGAGGCCGAGACGGGCCTGAAGAGCGCGCTGGCGGTGAAGGTGTTCGGGTCGGACCTGGACACGCTGCAGAAGAAGGGCAAGGCGATCAAGCACGTGCTCGAGCACGTGCGCGGCATCCACGACGTGTCGCTGGTGCAGGAGCTCGGGCAGCCGTCCCTCAGCATCGTCATCGACCGCGCCGCGATCGCCCGCTACGGCCTCAACGTGGACGACCTCAACGGGCTGATCACCACCGCCATCGGCGGCGACGTGGCCACGCAGGTAATCCAGGGCGAGAAGCAGTTCGACCTGGTGGTGCGGCTGGACAAGGCCTACCGCGACGATCCGCAGGCGATCGGGGACATCCTGGTCGCCACGCCCGGCGGCCAGCAGATCCCGCTCAGGACGCTGGCGGACATCCACGTCACCGACGGCGCTTCCTTCATCTACCGCGAGAACAACTCGCGCTACATCGGCGTGCAGTTCTCGGTGGAAGGCCGCGACCTGGCCGGCGCGGTGGAAGACGCGATGGCGCAGGTCGGCAAGCAGGTCAAGCTGCCGCAGGGCTACCGCGCCGACTGGGGCGGCGAGTACTCCGAGTACACCGCCTCGCGCGCGCAGCTCAACGTGATCGTGCCGCTGACGCTGGCGCTGATCTTCCTGCTGCTGTTCACGCTGTACAGCAACTTCAAGTTCCCGTTCATCACCGTGCTCGGCGTGGTGCTGTCGGCGCCGGTCGGCGGTCTGGTGGCGCTGTGGCTTACCGGCACGCCGTTCTCGGTGTCCTCGGGGATCGGTTTCCTGGCGCTGTTCGGCGTCTCGGTGCAGACGGCGGTGGTGTACATCTCCTATGTCAACGAACTGCGCCGCAACGGCACGCCGCTGGACGAGGCGATCCGCGAGGCGGCGATCCTGCGCCTGCGCCCGATCATGATGACCGCGCTGGTCGCCGCGCTCGGCCTGCTGCCGGCGGCGCTGGCCACCGGCGTGGGCACCGACACGCAGCGGCCGTTCGCGCTGGTGATCGTCAGCGGCCTGTTCACCCGGTTGCTGATCAGCGTGTTCCTGATGCCGGCGCTGTACGCCGTGGTGGCGCGGCCGCAGGATCGGCTGGAGGTGTAGCCCCGCTACACTCGCAGTCCGGTCACTGCACGGGAAGACACATGCACCGCGACTGCGCCCCAAGGCGAAGCGCCCTCCGCAGGCCAGGCGTCCGACGCCTGGCCACGCTGCTGCTGGGCCTGCTGGTCCCGGCCGCTGCCGTTGCCGTGGACTGGCCGGACACGCCACTGGCCCGCACCGAGGCGCTGGCGCTGCTGCAGACGCTCAATGCCGACCTGCTCAGCCACGACAGCGCCACTCTGACGCTGGAGCGCTGGTGCAGCGCGCACCGCATGGCTTCGCCGGCCACGGTGTTCGCGCGTCGCGTGCATGGCGAAGACAAGCCGCTGCCGCCGGACCTGCGCGCGCAATTGGCCATCGGTGCACACGAGCCGGTGCGCTACCGCCGCGTGCAACTGGCCTGCGGCGACCACGTGTTGTCCGAGGCGGACAACTGGTACCTGCCAGGTCGCCTCACCGCGGCGATGAACCGCGAGCTCGACAGCAGCGATACGCCATTCGGCAAAGTGGTGCGGTCGCTGCACTTCCGCCGCAAGACGCTGGCGGCCACGCTGTTGTGGTCGCCGCTGCCCGCCGGCTGGGAGATGCGTGCTGCGCCAGCGCCGACCGACGCCGCGGGCACGCTGGCGATACCGCATCAAGTGCTGCAACACCGGGCGTTGCTCTATGACGCGTCCGGCCATCCGTTCAGCGCCCTGGTGGAGACCTACACCGACCAGGTGCTGGCGTTCCGAGCGGCACCGGCCACGCCCGGGCTGGCGTTGAGCGGCGAGGCCACGCTGCACCTGCCCGACCGGGTCTCGACCCGGTATTCCGAAGTGCGCCTGGCGGTGTCTCCCGACGGCGACACCGAATTGTGGGGCAGCGTCGACCGTCCCGGTGGCCCGGGTGGCTGGGACATCTGGATGGTCCGCCGCGAACAAGGCCGCTGGAGCGCGCCGATGCCGGTGTCGTTCGACACGCCGGCCAACGAATTCGATCCGGCCTTCAGCGCGGACGGGCGCGCCGTGTGGTTCTTCTCCAACCGCCCCGGCGGGCTGGGCGGGGACGACATCTGGTCGGCGCCGTTCGACCCGGCGAGCGGACGCTTCGGCACGCCGCGCAACGCCGGTCCGGCGATCAACTCGGCCGGCGACGAATGGGCGCCGTCGCCTTCCGCGGACGGTAACCATCCGCGGACGGTAACCATCTGCTGTTTTCGACCAATGGCCGCGGCGGCGCGGGGCGCCACGATCTTTTTCTCGCCGCGCGCCACGAGGGCGCCTGGCGGGCCGCCGTGCCGCTGCCGGGCGAGGTGAATACCGCCCAGGACGAGTTCGACGCCACCTTCGTGGACGGCGGCCGCGTGCTCATCTACACGCGTGCCCCCGACGTGGACAACGATCCGGCCGAGCTGTGGTTCGCCGTGCGCGGCGCCGACGGCGGCTACCACCAGCTGCGGCGCCTGGACGCACGCATCAACGCCGCCGGCGGCTGGGCGATGGGCCCGGCGACCGACCCGCGCCGGCCGGGCGTGCTGCTCTTCTCCGGCAAGCGGCCCGAGCTGTCGCGAGGCCGCTCGGACATCTACGAGATCCGCTTCGACGCGCAGCCCTGAGCGCCATCGCGAGGGCTGCGCCGTCGCACTGGCTGCGACGCCAGGCCGGTATCATCGCCCCCATGCCGAACGCTCCGATCGACGACCTCTCAAGCGGCCTGACGGTGATCCGCGCCAGCCGCCTGGAGGCGCTGCTGGAGCCGCTGGTAGCGCTGCTCGACGCGGCGCGACCGGCCAACGTGCTGGCGCCGCAGACGGTGATCGCCGCGCACCCGGGCATGCGCCACTGGCTGGCCGGGGCACTGGCGCGCAGGCGCGGCCCGGGCGGCGTCGTCGCCAACCTGCGCATCACCCTGCCGAGCAGTTGGCTGGACGAGCTGGCGCTTGCCGTGCTCGGCAGTACCGCGGTGGCGTTGACGCCCTATCGGCGTGACCGCCTGCGCTGGCGCATCCACGAGCTGCTGCCCGGCATCGACGATCCCCAGGTGCGCGCCTACCTCGCCAGCGGCGATGCCGCGCGCCGCCGCTACCAGCTGGCCGACCGGCTGGCGCGGCTGTACACGCAGTACCTGACCTACCGGCCCGACTGGCTGCAGGCGTGGGAGCGCGGCCGCGACGACGTGCCCGAGCCCACCTTCATGGCGCCGCTGTGGCGCGAACTGCATGCGGCGATCGGCACGCCGCACCGCGGCGAGCGCGTCGACGCGCTGGTGCGCGAGCTGGCGAAACACCCGGCAACGCAGGCCACCTTCGAACCGCTGCACCTCTTCGGCGTGAGCCATCTGGCGCCGGCGGAGCTGGCCCTGCTGCGCGCGGTGGCCCGCATACGCCCGGTCGTGCTCTACGTGCCCGATCCTTGCCGCGAATACTGGGCCGGCCTGCGCGGCGAGCGCGCGCAGTTGCGCGAACTGGCGAGGCGCACCGACTTCACCGAGGACTCCGAGCAATTCTTCCAGCAACTCGGTCACCCGTTGCTGGCGGACTGGGGCCGCATGGGCCAGCACTTCATGCTGAACCTGCAGGACGTCGATGACGGCGTCCGCATGGACGTGCGCCACTGGCAGGACGAGCGGCCGGACGAAGGCGGCGGCGTGCTGCAGCGCCTGCAGGAAAGCCTGCGCCAACTCGAGCCGGCGCGCGTCGCACCGCTCGCCGCCGGCTACGACGCGGCCATGGCCGACCGCTCCCTGCGCGTGCACTTGTGCCACACGCGCCTGCGCGAGCTGGAAGCGCTGCGCGACGTGCTGCTGCACGAACTCGCCGAGCGCCCGGAACTGAAACCCTCCGACATCGTCGTGATGGCGCCGGACATCCAGGCCTACGTACCGCTGCTGCCGGTGGTGTTCGGCGAGCCCGGCCGCGCGCAGGGTCCGCTGCCCTACCACCTGGCCGACGTGGCGGTGGCGCGCACGCATCCGCTGCTGGAAGCCTTCAGCCGGTTGCTGGACACGCCCGACGCCCGCCTGGGCGCGCCCGAACTGCTCGACCTGCTCGAGGTTCCCGAGATCGCCCGCGCGTTGGCGCTGGACGAGGACGACCGCGAAACGCTCACCCGCTGGCTGCGCCAGAGCCGCGTCGCCTGGGCGCTCGACGGCGAACACCGCGCGCGTTTCGGCGTGCCGCCGATTGAGGAAACCACCTTCGCCTGGGGCATGGACCGGCTGCTCGCCGGTTACGCCATGGGCGACGATGCCGCGGGGCAGGGCGAAGCCTGGTCGCTGCCGGACGGCGAGCTGTGGCCGGTCGAAGGCGTGCACGGCCCGCAGGCGCAGGTGCTCGGCGCGCTCGACCGCCTGCTGCTGGAACTGGCCGCCCTGCAGCGCGATGCCGCGCAACCGCGCACCGCGTCGGCCTGGGCCACGCGGCTGGAACAGCTGCTCGACGCGCTGTTCCGCATCGACCCGCGCGACGGCCAGGCCGTCGAGGCGCTGTCGCTGCTGCGCCGCTTCATCCAGGCCACCGCGGCGGAAACCGCCGACTGCGGACTGGATCCGCTGCTCGACTTCGCGGTGGTGCGCGACGTGCTGCGCGAACGCCTGGCCGCGACGCCGGAGCGCCAGCGCTTCCTGCTCGGCGGCGTCACCTTCTGCGGCATGGTTCCGCAGCGCGCGATCCCGTTCCGGGTGGTCGCCGTGTTGGGCTTGAACGACGGCGAGTTCCCGCGCAATGCCAGCGATGCGGGCCTTGACCTGATGGCGCGCCACCGCCGCCTGGGCGACCGCGACGTGCGCAGCGACGACCGCTACCTGTTCCTGGAAACGGTGATGGCCGCGCGCGAGGTGTTGCACTTGTCCTACCTCGCCGAGGGCGTGCGCGACGGCAAGCCACGCAACAGCGCCGCGCCGCTGGCCGAGCTGATGCAGTTCCTCGACGAACAGGCCGGCCTGCGCGCGGAGGCGGCGGACGTCGACGAGCAGCCGCTGCCGCCGGGCACGGCGCGCACGTTCCGCCGGCCTTGGCGCGTGCGCCATCCGCTGCAGCCGTTCGACGCGCGGTACTTCGACGGCAGCGACCCGCGACTGTGCTGCTACGACACGGGCTTTGCCGCGATGCGCGCGGGAGGCGAGGCACCACGGCCATTCCTCAACGGGCCGACGCCGCAGGAAGCGGCGCCCGACGCTGGGCCGATCCCGCTGCGCGAGGTGCGAGCCTGGTTCCGCGATCCTTCGCGCCAGCTTCTGGCGGGGCAGTTGCACGTGCGCCTGGATGCGCTGGAGGACGACCGCCTGCAGGGCCGCGAAGCGCTGCAGGCCAGCGTGTCGGCGCTGGAGCGCGTGCCGCAGCGGCTGTTCTTCGAGGCGGTCGGCGACGGACGCTTCGAACTGCCCGAGCAGGCGCCCGCATGGCTGCGCCTGGGCGGCGTGCTGCCGCCGGGGCGCATCGGCATGGACGCCTGGACGGCCGAACGCGCCAAGGTACAGACCCTGCTCGCACTGGCCGCCGACCACCCGCTGTTCGCCGGTGCGCTGCCGTATCGCACGGCGGTGCCGTTGCTCCAGACGGTGGCAGGCCTGGCGGTCGAAGGGACGCTCGAGCGCGTGTGGAGCACGGGCGACGCGCGCTGGCAGTTCGAGGTGTATCCCGGCAAGGCCGAGGACAAGCTCGGCTTCCGCGAGCGGGTGCCGTTCTTCCTCGAATGGGCGCTGCTGCGCCTGTCCGCCGAACCATCGACACCCGTGCGCGCCTGCCTGCTCACCGAGGGCGCCGAGCACGCGTGGGAGGCGATGTTCAACGGCTGGGACGATGCCTATCGCGCGGCCGATGCCGGGCAGTCGCGGGCCATGTACGAAGATCTCGCTGCGCGCGTTGCCGCGTTGTTCGACCTGTGGCGCCAGGCGCAGCGCTACCCGCTGCCGTACTTTCCCAAGACCAGCTGGGCCGCGCTGGACGATCGTGCGGAGAAGGCGCAGCAGACCTGGGCCGGCAGCTTCGGCCATCCGGGCGAGCGCGACTACGCACCCGGCTATGCGTGGCTGCTCGCCAGCGACGCCGACTTCTCGCCGGACCAACCTGCGTTTGCCGAACTGCAGGCCTTCGCCACCCGGCTCCTGCATCTGATCCACCTCGACGTGGCGGTGGCCGCATGAGCGCCACCGTCGTCCGCGACTGGACCGAGCTGGACCTGGCCAGCCCCGGCCGCACGCTGATCGAGGCCAGCGCCGGCACCGGCAAGACCTGGACGATCTCGGTGCTGTACCTGCGCCTGCTGCTGGAGCAGGGCCTTTCGCCCGCGCAGGTCGTGGTGACCACCTTTACCGATGCCGCCGCGCAGGAACTGCGCGAGCGCCTGCGTGCGCGGCTGGCGTGGGCCGAGGACCAGGCGCTCGCCTGGCCGGTCGATACGCAGGCCGACGCACCGGCCGACCTCGACTGGCTGCACGCGCGCTGGCGCGCCGATCCCGCGCAGGCCGGGCGCGACCGCCTGCGCCTGCGTCTGGCCCTGGCCGACCTCGACCGCGCGCCGGTCACCACGCTGCACGGCCTGTGCAAGCGCATCCTCGACGATTTCCCGTTCGAGAGCGGCGCCAGCCTGCAGGCGGGCGAGCTGGTCTCGTCCGAGGCCCTGCTGGACGAATGGGCCGAGGATCTTTGGCGCCAGCTGCAGCAGGGCGATGCACCACCGCCGCCGGCCGCACCGTCCTCGCTGGCCGAACTGCGCCGGTTGCTTCGCGCCTACCTGCAGCCGGGCGTGGCGCTGTGGACGCCGGACGAGCACGAGCTGGCCCGCCTGCTGCCGGTCGAACGCGCGGATGCGCTGGAGGCCTTCGCCGACCGCGCCGACGTGTTCCAGCCGCGCAAGTCGGCGCTGAAGAACGCGCTGCGCGCCTTCGCCGGCTGGCTGCGCGACCGCAGCCAGGAGTTGAAGGACTCCACGCTCAAGAACCTCGCGGCGGCGCCGTGGGACGACCAGCTGCAGCCGCACGTGCCGGGCCATCCCGACGACGCCGGATTGCTGCGCTTCGTGACCGACGCCTGCCGCGTGCTCGGCTACGCCCTGCACGCCGACCATGTGCGCGCGTGGCAGGGTTGGCTGGCCCAGGTCGACGCCTGGCGTGTCGAGCGGCTCGCCGCGCGCGGCCAGCTCACCTTCGACGAACTCATTGCGCGCGTGGGCGCCGCGCTGGCGCGGCCGGACCGGCGGCTGGCCGAGCGCCTGTTCGCGCAATGGCCGGTCGCACTGGTGGACGAGTTCCAGGACACCGACGCGCAGCAGTACGCCATCCTCGACGCCATCTACCGCGACCGCGACCGCGACGGCGCCGCGCGCGGCCGGCTGGTGATGATCGGCGATCCCAAGCAGGCGATCTACCGCTTCCGTGGCGGCGACATCCAGGCCTACCTCGCCGCTGCAGAAGCCGCCGACGAAGAATTGCGACTGAGGGTGAACCAGCGCTCCGCCAGCGGCCTGGTCGAGGCGACCAACCAGTTCTACGCGCTGGTCGGCGAGGCGTTGGGCCGCTTGCCCGATACGCCGATCCGCTACGAACAGGTGCGCGCCGCCGGCCGCCGCGACCAGGCGCCGCTGACCGTCGACGGCATGCCGCTGGCGCAGCCGCTGCAACTGCACTTCAACCCCGACGTACCCGAGAGCGCGCCGGCCCGCCGCCGCGCCGCGCTGGAAGCCTGCGCCGCGCAGATCGCCGGCATGCTGGGCGACGGTCGCCACCGTATCGGCGAAGCGCCGCTGGCGCCGGGCGACATCGCCGTGCTGCTGCCGGGCAACGCCGACGTCACCGCGCTGCGCGCGCTGCTGCAGCGCTACCGCGTGCCCTGCGTCGGCGCCGGCCGCAGCAGCGTGTTCGACGTGCCGGCGGCGCGCGAGCTGCACGTGCTGCTGTACGCCGTCGAGCACGCCGGCGACGAGGGCGCGGTGCGCGCAGCGCTCTCCACCCGGCTGTACGGCCTGGACTACGCCGCGCTCAAGGCGCTGCGCGAACAGCCCGACGCGTGGCTGGCCTACGAGCAGAAGTTCGCGGCCTGGCGTGCGCGCTGGCAGCGCGAGGGCGTGCTCGCCGTGGTGCGCGCGCTGATCGAGCGTGCCGCACCTCGGCTGCTGGCGGGCGACGACGGCGAGCGTGCGCTCACCGACCTGCGTCACCTGGGCGAACTGCTGCAGGCGCAGGCCGAGGCGACGCCCGGCGCGGCGCAATTGCTCGACTGGCTGGCGCGCCAGCGCGACGGCGAGGATGCCGGCGGCGACGCGGCCGAGGAACGCCAGCTGCGCATCGAATCCGACGCGCGCCGGGTGCGCCTGATGACCCTGCACGCCAGCAAGGGCCTGGAGTTCCCGGTGGTGTTCCTGCCGCTGATGTGGAACCACTGCCGCAACGACAAGGACACCGACGTCGTCATCCACGAGCCGCTGTGCGACCGGCGCGTGGTCGGCTTCGGCAAGGCAGCGAAGGCGCAGTACGACGCGGAGGGCCAGGACGAGCGCTTCCGCGTGCTGTACGTGGCGCTGACCCGCGCGATCCACGCCTGCCACGTCTACGCGCTGCCGCCCGATCGTCCTGCCGACGGCAAACGGCACAAGGACGGCACGCCAAGCGCGGCGCGAAAGGATCCGGAGCGCGCACCGCTGGACGCCTCGATCGAGCGCCTGCTGCAACGGCTGGAGGCCGGCGATGACCTGTCTGCGATCGCACCGCGGCTGGCCTGGTCGACCGCCGGCTGGCCCTGGCGGGCCGAACCGCTGGCGCAGGCCCGGGACGATGCGCCTCCCCGCCAGGCGCGGCCGTTGCCCATGGTGCGGCCGATGGCCCAGGTCTACAGCTTCTCCAACCTCACCCGCGGCGCACACGCCGGCGCGCTGGAGGACCAGGCCGCCAGCGACGAGGCCGTGCCCGCAGCGGCCGACGACGCGCTCGCGGCGCCTGCGCCGCGTTCGGCGCCGCACCCGGAACTGCTCGCACTGGCCGGCGTGCGTGGCGCGGACATCGGCAACGCGATGCATGCGATGTTCGAGCTGCGCGCCATCGGCCAGCCGATGGAACGGCAGAAGGGCCTGATCGACCGCTGCCTGCGCGATTTCGGCGTACGGCTGGAGGATGCCGGGCGCGAGGCCTTCATCGCGCGGCTGGCGCACCGGCTGCAGGGCAACCTCGACGCAGCGCTGTTGCCGGGCCTGCGGCTCGGCGAACTGCCGGCGGAGCGGCAACTGGCCGAAATGGAATTCCACTACGCGCTGGACGACGCCTCGATGGCCGCGCTGCGCGAAGCGTGCGCGGCGCTGGGCGAGCCGGCGCTGGTGCCCTTCGCCAGCAGTGGCCACCTGCGCGGGCGCATGACCGGCAAGATCGACCTGATCTTCGAACACGACGGCCGCTACCGCGTGCTCGACTACAAGAGCAACTACCTGGGCGAGCACGTCGAGGACTACCAGCCGACGGCGCTTGCCGCGGCCATGGACGCGCACCACTACCGCTTCCAGGCGCTGCTCTACACGGTGGCGCTCGACCGCATGCTGCGCCAGCGCCTGCCCGGCTATGCCCGCGAACGGCATTTGGGCGAGGCGATCTACCTGTTCGTGCGCGCGGTGGGCCTGGCACCGGAGGCGGGCGTGTGGCGGCATCGCTTCGACGATGCGCTGATCGAGGCGGTGGACAACGTGCTGGCGGGACGCGAACTGGAGCTCGTCGCATGAACGCCTACCGTTTCCAGCGTGCTCCCGCCGAACTGGCCGACGCGCCCTGGCGGCCGCTCGATCGCGCGCTGTTGCGCTGGGCGCTGGCGCATGGCGGCTCGCCGCTGGTGGCGCGGCTGGCGGCGTGGGCCAGCTTCGCCGACGGCGAGGGCGACACCGCGCTGCCGCTGGACGGCCCGCAGGCCGGCCGTCACGGTGCGCCGGTGCTGTCGCCCGACGAACTGGCGATGATGGCTGCCGATCCGCTGGTCAGCGACGGCAGCACGCCCGCACCGTTCGTGCTCGATGCGCCGGGCCGGTTCTACCTGTGGCGCAACCACGCCGACGAGGTCGCGGTGGCGCAGCAGCTGCGCATGCGCCGCGAAGCGGGCAACGGCATCGCCGCGGACGAGGCGGTGCTGGACGAACTGTTCGGCGGCGTCCGTGGCGAAGCGGTCGCGCGCCAACGCCAGGCGGTGGCGCAGGTCGGCGGGCGACGGCTGTTCGTGCTCACCGGCGGGCCTGGCACCGGCAAGACCACCACCGTGCTGCGCATGCTGCTGCGGCTGCAGCAGCTCGATCCCGGCAAGGTGCCGACCATCCAGGTCGGCGCGCCCACCGGCAAGGCGGCGCAGCGGCTGGTGCAGTCGCTGCGGCAGGGCAAGCAGGCGCTGCAGGCGTCGCTGCCCGACACGTGGCGGCCATATCTGGAATGCATCCCGGACGGCGAGGCGCTCACCCTGCACCGCATGCTCGCCTACGATCCGCGCCGCAACCGCTTCGCCCGCGACGCCACGCATCCGCTCGCTGCCGACATCGTGGTGGTCGACGAGGCCTCGATGATCGACTTGGCGCTGCTGCGCGCGCTGCTCCAAGCCGTACGTCCGGACGCGACCCTGGTGCTGGTTGGCGATGCCGACCAGCTCACCTCGGTGGCCGCGGGTTCCGTGCTGATGGACGTGGTGGCCGTGATGGAGGCCGAACGGGCGCCGGACATCGTGCGGCTGGAGCACAGCTTCCGCGCCGGGCAGCAACTCGTGCCGGTCAACCGCGCGGTGCGCGCCGGCAACGCGCCCGCCTTCCGCGAGGCCGTGGCGCACGCCGGCGACCGCGCGCGCTGGGCAGCGGTCGACGACGTGGCGCGGCTGCGCCGGGAGCTGGGCCACTGGGTCGAGGAACTGGCCCGCATGCCGATACGTCCCGGCCTTCCCGCGCACCACGCGGGGCCGGAAGAGGCCGGCTCCGAACGCAGCACGCTCGCCGTGCAGGCGCTGCACGCGCTGGCCCGGCGCCAGTTGTTGTGCGCGCTGCGCGAGGACTCCTTCGGCGCGCTCGTGCTCAATACGTGGATCGAGCAGCATCTCAAGCAGGCCTGGGACGTGCCCGCGGACCGCGTCTGGTACCCGGGCCGCGCCGTGCTGGTCACGCGCAACGACTACGCCACGCGCCTGTACAACGGCGACGTCGGCCTTTGCCTGGCCGATGCGGACGGCGCGCTGCGGGTGTGGTTCGAGACCACCACCGCCGACGGCGAGCCGGCGGCACGCAGCTTCGCCCCAGGCACGCTGCCGGCGCACGAGGGCGCGTTCGCGATCACCATCCACAAGAGCCAGGGCTCCGAGTACGACGAGGTCGCCGTGCTGCTGCCGCCGGACCCGGACAGCCGCATCCTGTCGCGCCAACTGCTCTACACCGGCCTGTCGCGTGCGCGGCGGACGGCGTTGCTGTGGTCGTCCGAGGCCTCGCTGGACGCGGCGCTGGCGAGGCCGGTGCAGCGTGCCGGTGGACTGGCCGACCGGCTCGCGAGTGCGCCATCGGTGGACGAGCCGCAGCAGCTTTCGCTGCTGTAGGCCCAAACGGGGCGACGTAGGGTGGGCTTCAGCCCACCGCGCCCCGCCGCATCGCGTATGGTGGGCTGAAGCCCACCCTACGAGGGTGTCGCGTGCGGACGCTTCCCCGACGAAATGGATCTCCGCTTTCGCGGGAATGACGTCAAAGGGGAAACAAGCCGCGCGCGGTGCCGGCGCTATTTCCCCAGGAACGGCTGCGCGATCTTCAGCACCGTCTGGTAGGGCTCTGGATCGTTCCGGTTGCTGAGCAGGATCACCGTCAGGTGCTGCTTCGGCCAGCGCACGATCACATTTCGGAAGCCGATGCTCTCGCCCGAGTGCCACAGCGTGTCGCCAGTGATGCGCCAGCCGTAGCCGTAGCTCGCCTCGTAGGGCTCGCCGGTGACCTTCACGTGCGGGCTGAAGGCGGCCTTGCGCGAGGCGTCGCTGAGCAGGCGGTCGTCGTAGAGCGCCGCGTCCCACCGGCTCAGGTCGTCGATGTTCGAGTAGATGCCGCCGTCGCCGCGGGTGGCGGAGGTGAGGCTCTGGTCGGTGCGCAGCCAGCGGCCCTTGGTCCAGCTGTAGCCGTAGGCGCGGTGGGGCACGGTCTTCGCGTCATGGACATAGAGCAGGGTGTGGTCCATGTGCAGCGGCGTGAAGATGCGCTGCTTCAGGAAGTCCTGCAGCGTCTGGCCGGAGGCCTTCTCCACCACCAGCCCGAGCAGCACGTAGCCGGTGTTGCTGTAGCGGTAGGCGCTGCCCGGCGGGAAGTAGCTGCGCGGCGTGGCCGAGAGCATGCGCAGCACGTCCTGGTCGTCGAGCTGCGCGGTCTGGTTGGGCGGGATCAGGTCTTCGTAGTCGATCAGCCCGCCGGTGTGGTCGAGCAGCTGCTTCAGCGTGACCTTGTCGGTGGTGGCCGGCAGCGAGGGCAGCCAGTGGCGGATCGAGTCGTCGAGCTTGAGCTTGCCGTCCTCGGCCAGCAGCAGGATCGCGGCGGCGCTGAACTGCTTGCTCACCGAGGCGAGGCGGAAGTCGGTATCCGGCGTGACCTTGGCGTGCCGCTCCAGGTCGGCCAGGCCGTAGCCCTTGCGCAGCAGCGGCTTGCCGTCCTTGAGCACCAGCAGCGCGGCGCCGGGGACGTCGCCCTGGTACTTCTGCATCAGTCGATCGGCGTTCTGCACGGCGTCGGTGGCGCAGGCGGCACCGGCGGCGATGAGCGAAGCGAAGATCAGGGCAAGGCGCATGGCGTATCTCCGTGCGTTGGACTCGAGCCTTTCTTCCGGCGGGAGTGGGGTATTACTTCACCGGCACGTCGTAGATCGTGTGCGGCGTGGGTTCGTTGGCCCAGGTGTAGTGCCACCACTCCATCGTGTAGTTCTTGAAGCCCTCGCGTTCCATCGCCGCGCGCAGGCGCAGCCGGTTGGCGTGCTGCGCGGGCGTGACGTCCGGCGTGTCGGTATGCGCGCGCACGTCGAAGAAGTCGAAGTGCGTGCCCATGTCCAGTTCTTTGCAATGGCTGCCGTGGTCGTCGCACTGCTCCATCGTGAGGTCGGCGGTGCCGCCGCGGCTGTGGCCGGAGACCGGTGCGATGTAGCCGTGCAGCAGCACGCTCTTGTCCAGGCGCGGGTAGTGTTCGGCCTTGGTGTGCTGGTCGGACAGGTCGTGCGCCCAGCGCACGAAGTTCGCCACCGCGCGCGCGGGGCGGTAGCAGTCCCACATCTTCAGTCGCGCATGCTGCTTGCGCAGATCGTGCTCGACGCGGGCCATGGCTTCGGCGACCGGACGCTTGAGCAGGCACTTGGGCGCGAGATAGCCGTCCACCGGCGCACCGACGAAGTTGTCGTGGCCGGCGTACTTGATGTCCTCGGCCATGTCGGGGACGAGCGTGCGGATGTCGACCAGGTCGGCTTCGGCGGCGGTCCTGGCGGGCGACAGCGTGACGGCCTCGTCCGCATGGACCATGTTGCCGGCCAGCAGCAGGCACGCCGCCGCGAGCAGCCCCGTCGTGATCCTTCCTCCGCTTGCGGGGGAAGGTGCCGCAGGCGGACGGGGGCGCTCCTGGCGGAAGGTTTGCGAGCTGGAAAGCGCCCGCCCCGGGCTCCCCCCATTCGCCCTTCGGGCACCTTCCCCCGCGAGCGGGGAAAGGCTCGGATTGTGGGCTGCGCCGAACGTAGGGGAAAGGATAGGTTCGTGGCTCATGGACAGTCTCCGATGCGTTCGAAGTGCAGGTCCTCATAGTCCGAGCTGAAATCGCCCAGCGGGTCGAGCTTGGCCATGCTGAGCGTGGGCGGCGAGCCGGCGTGCGGGTCCAGCCAGGCGTCGAGGTCGACCGCCGGGTCGTCCCAGTGGACCAGGTAGCGCTTGCCAAGTTGCTTGACGCTGCCGTGCATGTGCGGCGACTTGCGCGCGGCCCACTGCACGGTGCCGTTGACCGGGCAGAGCGTGATCTCGCCGAACCACGGATCGCGATAGCGGCCGCTCCAGGCGAAGGCGCCCGGCGCGACCGTGGCGGCTGCGGAGGTATCCGGCGCGCGCGCGGCGGCAGGACGCTGCGCCGCCTCGTGGTCGAGCGCGTCGGCGTACCAGCCCACGCCGTGGCCGTCGCCGGGCGCGGTGAAGTGCTTGGTCAGCACCTCGCCCAGCACCGTGCGCGCGTCCTCGGCTTCGCCGTTGATCATGAACACGAAACCGCTCCTGCGATCGGGCAGCAGCGCCAGCATCGAGTACATCCCGCCCAGCGTGCCGGTGTGCCAGACCACCCACTGCCCGTCCACGTCGGCCATGCGCCAGCCGTAGCCGTAGGCCATCACGTGCGTGCGGTCCCAGGCGCGGCGCTGGCTGGACACCGGGATCAGCATGTGCGGGGACTGCAGCACCTGGCGCTGGGTGGAGGAGAGCCACTGCAATTGCGCCGGCGTGGGCGCGAGCCAGTTCTTTGCCCAGCTCAGCATGTCGGTGAGGTCGCAACGGATGCCGCCGGCGGGGTCGGAGGTGATTGCGGGGATGGTCGGGCCGTCCTCGCGCATGACCCGGTTGCGGCCGTCCTTGCGATAGTGCGGCTGGGCCACGTTGCCGACGGCGTCGCGGCTCCAGGTGCCGACCTGGCAGCGCGACAAGCCCAGCGGTTCGAACACTTCGCGGTGCATCAGCGTTTCGTACGGCGCGCCGCCCGCCGCAGCGGCGACTTCGCCGGCCACCACGTAGAGCAGGTTGTCGTACTGATATTGCGAGCGGAAGCTGTAGCCGGGCTTGATGTAGCGCAGTCCGTGGATGATGTCCTGGCGGGTGAAGGCATTGGGTTCGGGCCACAGCATCAGGTCGCCGCCGCCCTCGGGCAGGCCGCTGGAGTGGGTGAGCAGGTCGGCCACGCGCATGTTCTTCGTGACCCACGGGTCGGCCATGCGGAAGTCGGGCAGGTACCTGGTGACCGGATCGTCCCAGGCGAGCTTGCCCTGGTCGACCAGCCGGCCGAGCAGCGCGGTGGTCATCGCCTTGCTGTTGGAAGCGATCTTGAACAGCGTCTCGGGCGTGACCGGCTGTCCCGAACCGGCCACGGTCTCGCCGCGCGTGGCGGCGTAGACGACCTGGCCGTTCTCGATCACGCCGACCGCGATGCCCGGCAGGTGGTAGCGCGCGACGACGGCATCGACGATCGGGTCGTAGGTCGGATCTGCCGGCTGCGCCGTGGCGCCGAGCGCGGCGACCAGGAGCGCTATGCCCAGCGCGGCGAGGCCGAGGCGCTTCCTGCCCGACGGATGATGGCCCTGGAGAGCAGACGCCCTCCGCTCAGTGCCGCGCATCGCGCTCCACCTCGCGCCACACGCGCAGCAGGTTGCCGCCCCAGATCTTGGCGATGTCCGCGTCGCTGAAGCCGGCGCGGCGCAGCGCGGCGGTGACGTTGCGCGTCTCGCTGGCGTCCTTCCAGCCGGTGATGCCGCCGCCGCCGTCGAAGTCCGACGCGATGCCGACGTGGTCGATGCCGGCGACATCGGCAATGTGGCGGATCTGCTTGACGTAGTCGTCCACGGTCGGCAGCGGGAATTGCTGCTGGATCTTCGCCATGCCCGCGGCCATCGCCGGCAGGTAGTCGTGCTTGTCGCTGTCGTATTCCTTGTCGCCCGCCGCGTGGGCGACCTCGGCCTGCAGCTTCTTCTCGGCAGCCTCGCGGCCCGGGTCGTTCTTGAGGAACTCCTTGTAAGCCACCGCCTGGATCACGCCACCCTTGGCGCCGATCGCGCGCAGCAGGTCGTCGGGCAGGTTGCGCGGGTGGTCGAGCACGGCGCGGGCGCCGGAATGCGAGGCGATCAGTGGCGCCTTGGACACTGCCAGCGCGTCACGCACGCAGGCGTCGGAGGCATGCGAGATGTCGACCATGATGCCCAGCGCATTGGCGCGCGCGACCACCTGGCGGCCGAAGTCGGTCATGCCATGGTCGCCCTTGCTGTTCATCGCCGCCTCGCCGTTGTCCTTGTCCGGCAGCGAACTGGTGCACAGGTCGTTGTTGCCCACGTGGACCAGCCCGACGTAGCGCGCGCCGCGGTCATAGGCGGCATCCAGCCGCTTGAGGTCATGGCCCAGCGAATAGGCGTTCTCGATGCCGATCATCGCCGAGAGCAGGCCGGCCTTGCGGTTGGCCATCGCCTGTTCGGGCGAGGTGGCCAGGCGGATGCGGTCCGGATACATCATCAGCATGCGGCCGATCGCCTCGTACTTCTGCTCGGCCTGGTTCACCGCCTTGGCGTAGCCGGCCGCGTCGAGCTTGTGCTGCGGCACCCAGATCACGAAGAAGGCGGCGTTGAGGCCACCGCGTTCCATTTTTCCCAGGTCCACCAGCAGCGGCGTGTCCTTGCCGACGTCGAAGCGCGGCTCGCGCATATAGGTGAACGGGATATCGACGTGGGTGTCGATGGTGATCGGCGGATCGGGCGGAGCCGTCTGCGCCAGCGCGGGGAAGCTGCCGCCGAGCAGGGCGAGCAGGACGAGGTGGCGAAGTCGGTTCATGCTAGCTCCTAGAGTCAGGGGGCCTGCCAATCCTGCGCCGGTTGTTCGCCGGCGACCATCTCTTCGAACGTCTGCCGGCGCCGGACGACGGCGTAGCGGCCGCCGTCGAGCAACACCTCGGCGGCGAGCGGGCGCGAGTTGTAGGTGGACGCCATGGACATGCCGTAGGCGCCGGCGCCCTGGATGGCGAGCAGGTCGCCGGGCGCGCATTCGGGCAGTGCGCGGCCGCGGGCGAAAGTGTCGCCGGTCTCGCAGACCGGGCCGACCACGTCGTAGGTGGCCGTCGGGCGCGGCTCGGGCGAGACCGGCACGATGTCGTGCCAGGCGTCGTAGAGGCTGGGCCGCAGCAGGTCGTTCATCGCCGCGTCGAGCACCAGGAACCGCCGTTCGGTGCCTTCCTTGATGCGCAGCACGCGGGTCAGCAGGATGCCGGCCTCGGCGACCAGGTAGCGGCCCGGTTCGAGCAGCAGGCGGCCGTCGAAGCCGGCCAGCGCCTCGCGGATCACCTGGACGTAGTCGGTGGCGTCGATCGGCTGGTCCTGACCGGCGCGATAGCGCACGCCCAGGCCGCCGCCGACGTCGATGCTGGCAAGCGGATGGCCGGCCGCGGCCAATTCGCGCCAGAACGCGGCGACGCGGTGCAGCGCCAGCCGGAACGGATCGAGGTCGAGGATCTGCGAGCCGATGTGCACGTGCAGGCCATCCAGCCGCACGTGTTTGAGCTGCGAGCGTTCGGCGAACCAGCGGCGCGCCTCGGCGATGCTCACGCCGAACTTGTTCTCGGCGCGGCCGGTGGAAATCTTGGCGTGGGTCAGCGCGTCGACGTCGGGGTTGATGCGCACCGCGGCGTTGGCCATCACCTGCCGCACCGCGGCCACGCGTTCGATCGCGTGCAGTTCGTCCAGCGACTCGACGTTGAAGCGGGCGATGCCGGCCGCGAGCGCCGTGTCGATTTCATCCTCGGTCTTGCCTACGCCGGAGAACACGATGCGCGCGGCCGGGATGCCGGCGTCGAGCGCGCGGCGCAGCTCGCCGGCCGAGACGATATCCGCGCCGAGCCCGGCCTCGCCCATCAGCTGGAGGATCGCGCGGTTGCTGTTGGCCTTGACCGCGTAGCAGATGGTGGCGTCGAGCCCGTCCAGCGCCGTCTTCAGCCCGTCGATGCGCTGGCGGATCGCGTTGGCGGAATAGGCGTACAGCGGCGTGCCCAGGCGGCTGGCCAATGCCTGCAGGTCCACGCCATCGAATTCGGGTTGGGATGTCGCCACGAAGGGTTTGTCGTGGCGGGAAGAAACGTTCATCAGGGTCATCGACAACCTGGAAAAAAAGGACGGCCCGCGGTGTTCCGCGGGCCGTCAGGCGGGGAGGCCTTAGAAATCCACGCTCACCGTCAACTGCGTGAAGCGCGGCGCCTGGAAGCCGATCGGCTGGCGGAAGGTCGGGTTGGTTTCGTTGGAGATGTCGGTCTGCAGGTCCTGGTCCACGCGCACCGTGCGCTGCTGGTTGAGCAGGTTGTACACCGCCAGCTTCACGCGCAGGTTGCCGCCGCCCTCGAACGGCAGGATGTAGCTCAGGCTGGCGTCCAGGGTGTAGGTCCAGGGCATGTTGCCGTACTTGCCGCGCGGCGAGCGCACGTAGACGCGGTCCTCCGACGTGCTCGAATCGCAGTTTTCCACGCAGATGTAGTAGCTGTGGTAGTTGGTTGCGTCGAACGGATTGCCCACGCCGAAGCCGGTGATCGGACCGCCGGACTGGATGTCCGCGTTGGCGCCCACCTGCCAGTGCGAACTGAGCGCGTAGGTGCCGCGCAGCTTGAGCTGGTGGCGACGGTCGTTGGGCAGGTAGCCGTCGCCGCCGAAGTTCACCCACGGGTCGTCGAAGTTCTCGGTGCGGCCGGTATCGGAGAAGTTGGTGTCGGAGTTGACCGGACCCTCGGCGTTGCCGCGGTTCCAGGCCAGCACGTAGGAGGCATTGAACGCCCACTTCTCGTCCCAGGCGCGGTCGAGCTGGAACTCTACTGCCGTATAGGTGCGCTTGGGCTTCACCCAGCCGCGCTGGCCCAGGTAGTTGCCGTCGGCGTCATACATGGCCCAGCCTTCCTTGGAGGTGTCCACCGTGAGGTAGCCGTCCGGCGTGCCGTCACAGTTGGTATCGCCCCACACGGTGACTTTCTTGCCCGGGTTGGCCATCACCCAGCCGATGTAGCCGTCGCCGCCGCACTGCGCGGTGGCGCTGATCTCCATGTCGTCGATGGCGTTGTGCAGGCGCCGGTAGGTGCCGCTGACGCCCCACGACCAGTTCTGGTTGAGCATCTGCTGGAAGCCAAGGATGGCCTCGTCCTGGTAGACCGGGTCCATGTCGTGGTCGACGGCGGCGCGCTGGTCGCGCACGGTGCCGTCACCCTGCGAGACGTCCACGTCGCCGATCTGCGGGCCCAGCTTGGGCACGACGTACTGCACGCCGTTGATGGTCTGGTACTCCCAGCCGTCGAAGGCGTAGTAGGTGCGCTCATCCAGCAGTGCGCCACCCTGCTTGATGTTGATGACGTTGGCCACCGGCAGGTAGTAGCGGCCCAGGTTGCCGAACAGCTTGGTGCTGCCGTCGCCCTTCATGTCCCAGGAGAAGCCCAACCGCGGGGCGATCTGCCGGTCCATCTTGATGTACGTGTTGCCCGCGCCGTCCTTGTTGTCGAAGCTGTCGTTGCGCAGGCCCACGTTGAGCACGAAGGTGGGCGTGATCGACCAGTTGTCCTCGAGGTACCAGGCCGAATTGTTGGTCTCGTAGTCGCCGGAGATCTGGTAGCGGCGTGCGCGGATGTAGGCGTCGTAGCCCGGCGGCACCACGCCGCCGTTGGAGATGGTCGAGCCGGCGTCGGCCGCGTACAGGTTGTAGTAGTACGCGCCGGGGCCAGCGTAGTACTGGTCCAGCGAGGAGCTGTCGACTTCGTGGTCGTAACCGAAGCGCAGCAGGTGGTCGCCCAGCGTCCACTCGAAGTCCGCGCGGCCCTGCTTGCGGATGTCTTCGCGGTTGTACACGGTGGAGCTGTTGGTGCAGCCCAACTGCACGCCCGGATCGTGGATCGACAGGAAACCGTTGGTGGCGGACACGTAGTTGCACTGCGCGTCGAGCAGGGAGCTGGTGCGCGACTGGCGCTCGTTGCGGCCGTACATCAGCTTCATCGACAGGTCGTTGGTCAGGTAGCTGGACCAGGTCAACGCCCAGTTGCGGCCGCCGGTATCGTTGTAGACCTGGTTGATCCGATCGCTGCGGGTGTCGGTGTCGAAGTCGTAGCCGTACTGGTCGCCGACGTTGTGGTTCTTGTCCGAGAAGGCCATCAGCGACAGCGTGTTGTTGTCGGTGATGTTCCAGTCGATGGTGCCGCCCCAGAAGCCGGTGTTGGCGCCGTTGACGGTCATCGAGGTGCCGGTGTTGTCGGTGTTGCGCGGCGAGCTGCCGCGCGCCTCGTACATGGCGAAGAAGAACAGCTTGTCCTTCACGATGGGACCGGAGGCCCAGCCGTTGACCTTGACCAGCGAGTCGCGGTCGCGGCTGGCGGTGTAGTAGCGGCGGCCGTCGGCGTCGTAGTGGTCGTGCGCGGTCGAATGCCAGCTGCCCGGCTCCATGGTCAGCTCGGCGCCGGCCTTGAACTCGTTGGTGCCCGAGCGTGCCACTGCGTTGACCACGCCGCCGGTGGTGCGGCCGAACTCGACCGAGTAGCCGCCGGTCTTGACCTGGAACTGGTCGTAGAAGGCGAACGGCGCCTCGGAGAAGCCGTTGCGGTTGTAGAAGTCGGTGACGTTGAGGCCGTTGACGTAGAACGCGTTCTCGGCGATCGACGAGCCGCCGAAGGAGATGCCGCCGAAGCCGGCGTTGCCCTTGACCACGCCTGGCGCGAGCAGCGCCACCGAGGTGACGTTCTGGTCGACCGGCAGGCGCACCAGGTCGGCGCGCGAGACGATCGTGGCCGATTCGGTAGAGCTGACGTCGATCACCGGCAGCACCGAGCTGGTGACGTTGATGGTGGCCAGGCTGGTCGCGTTCACCGCGCCCAGGTCGACCGTGGTGGTGGTGCCCAGCGCCACCGTGACGTTGCGCGTCGGACCGACCTGCTGGCCGCCGCTGCTCGCGCTGATGGTGTACTGGCCCACCGGCAGGAACGGCAGGCGGTAGCTGCCTTCGCTGTCGGCGACGACCGAGCGGGTCAGGCCCGTGCTCGGGTTGGTCACGGTCACCGTGGCGCCGGCCTGGGTGTGGCCGGCGACGGCGCCGTCGTTGTTGGCGGCGTGCGCCGGCGGCGCGCCGAAGGCGGCGAGCGCCAGTCCGAGTGCCGTGCCGAGCACGGTCCTGCGCATGTTCCAAACCTTGCTGCTCATTTCCCCTACTCCCCTCGACGCCGGGTCGATGTCAGTTGAAACGTTGGTTGCTTGTGTTGTTGGTTACTTCTTGTTGTCGCGTCCGTGCAGGAACTGCCAGTCGAAGTGGTAATCCCACTTGTCGAAATAGAGATTGCCGCCGCGCCACTCGACCTCGCCGCGTTGCGAATCCACCGTTTCCGAGCGCGGAAACTGCTTGGCGGGCACGAACGGGCGGCTGTAGTCGTCGTTGAAGGCGATGCGGTAGGCGTCCAGGCCGCCCAGGTAGAACCAGCGCAGGCGCGGATCGTCGCCCGGCTTGGGCTCAAGCTGGCCGAAGGTGACGTCGACCGGGACCCAGCCGTAGGGCGCGAAGTAGACCTGGCCCCAATCGTGGATGTTGTCGTACGTGCCGTCGGAGAACATCCAGCCGGACTGCCAGCGCGCCGGGATGCCGTTCATGCGCAGCAGCGTGAGCAGCAGCAGGGTCTGCTCGCCGCAATCGCCGTGGCCGGCGTGCAGGGTGTAGTCGCCGATGTTGGTGATCGTGGAGTACTCGCGCGCGCCGGCCCACGGGATCCTGTCCACGGCGGCAAACAGCTTCTGCGCGATGCGGTACGGATTCTTCTCGTTGCCCACCACCTTGCGCGAGAACGCGCGCATGTCGTCGGTGAACACGATGTGCGGCGGGCGCGGTTCGACGAAGGGCTTGAGCTCCGGCGTGATGGTCGCCGGGACCACCTTGGCCGGATCGATCGGGTGGTATTGCGCGCGCAGGGTGAGCTCGTAGGTGAGCTTGAACACCGTCGGCTGGCCGGCTTTCGCTGGCGCCTCCATGTAGGCCGTGCGCTGGAGCGTGTCGGCCGGAGCGACGCGTGCGCCGGCCGGCTGGCTCGCGACCAGCTCGATGTCGTCCTGCTGACCGGGGATGGCGCGCGGGTAGGGAATCCAGGCCTTGAGCGTTTCGCCCGCCGGCACCGCGTCGGGGTCGACCGTGAGGGTCTGGGTCACGCGCACCCGCATCGGCAGCACGCCGGTCTTGCCGCTTTGGAGCGCTTCGCGGAAAGCGGCGCGGTGGTGGTCGTTGAGGGTTTCGTTCGGTCCGTTGGGAGGCGACGTCGGCGGCGCGCCACGGCGGTCACGCGCTTCGGCGCTGAGCAGGAACAGGTTGGACGGCGCGCGGTTGAAATAGAGCGTGCGGCCGTCGATCACCATGTGCTCGATCAGCCCCGCATCGTCCCAGCGCGCGAACTCGGCGTCGGTGAGGTCGGGGATCTGCTTGCGGATGCGCGCCTTCGCGTCATCCGCGGTGAGCTTGAAGTCGAGCAGGATGCGATGCATGCGCTCGCGCTGGAACTCGAGCGCCTCGCGCGCCTCCGGCGTGAGGCCGGGCTGGGCCAGCGCCTGCGCGATGGCGGCGCGGGCGGCATCGAAGTGCCCGTGGTCGATCTGCGCCACGATCGCCGGCGGCCCCGGCGGCGGCAGGCTCGCCAGCGTCGGCGTCGCGCAGCCGAGCAGGGCGGCCAGCACGGCGCCCGCGAGCGTGCGCCGCGCAGCGTCGTGTTTGCGTTGCTTGCCTGGCACCCTCGTCATGTCGCGACCGCCCCCGCCAGTTGGCATCAAGGCCTTGTGTAACACGCTTGCAAAAGGCGGTCAATAATTTATGCTTCAGTTCAAACTATGAGGAATGACCTATTCCCGATGGTGAAGGAACTGCGTATATCCGGGGGCGTTTTTCCCGCCGCGGCGCATGCCTTCCGGGCCCTTGCCGGCAGGATCATCATGGGCAGGGGCGTCGCGGGGGATGAAGCATGAGTAGAGGTGGCCCGGTGCGGCGCCCATCGAGGGGAGCGAAGTGATCCACACGGTATGGCCGTACCTGGCCGTGATGCTGCTGGCGGCCGGCGTGTTCCCGGCGATGGAGCGGCGCTTCGGCTGGCGCGTGTTCAACGTGCTGCCGCCGATCGTGCTGATCTACCTGATGGTGACGGCGCTGTCCGTCTCCGGGCTGTGGCAGCTCACCGACGAGATCAAGAGCGCGCAGTCGGTGCTGATCGCGCACATGGTGCCGGCGCTGCTGTTCCTGCTGATGATCAATTGCGACCTGCGCGCGATCTTCGCGCTGGGGCCGCGCGTGCTCGGCGTGTTCGCCTGCACCACGGTGAGCCTGTTCATCGCCTTCATCGCCACCTTCCTGATCTACCACCGCTGGCTGCCGGGCGACGACTGGCATCCGCTGGCGGCGCTCTCGGGCAGTTGGGTGGGCGGCACGGCCAACATGATCGCGGTGAAGCAGGGCATCGGCATGTCCGACCAGCACCTGGCGATGAGCCTGCTCACCGATGCGATCTGCTATTCGATGTGGGTGGTGGTGCTGTTCTCGGTCGCGCGGCTGGCGCCGGCGTTCAACCGCTGGACGCGCGCGACCTCCAGCGGCGACCTCAAGGTGGCCGAGACAAAGAGCACCGGCCCGGCCACCAACGACAGCGTGCTGCTGTGGCTGGGGTTCGCGCTGCTGGCGGCCGCGCTGGCGGCTTGGGTGGCGCGCTACCTGCCGACCTCGACCATGGTCAGCGCCACCACCTGGACCATCCTGCTCGCCACTGGCGCGGGCCTGGTGGTGGCGCATACGCCGCTGGCGCGCTTTCCCGGTGCGAGTACCATTTCCAGCGCGCTGCTGCTCGGCGTGGTGGCGGTGCTGGCCTCGCAGAGCAACTTCCACGGCATCGCCGCGGCGCCGCTCTACCTGCTCTGCGGCGTCACCATCATCGCACTGCATGCGGTGCTGCTGACCGGCTTCGCCAAGCTGTTCCGCTTCGACCTGTACCTGTGCGGGATCTCCTCGCTGGCGCACATCGGCGGCGTGGCGGCCACGCCGATCCTGGCGGCGAGCTATTCGCGCGCGCTGGTGCCGGTCGGCATCCTGCTCGCGCTGCTGGGCTACATATTGGGTACCGGCTTCGGCCTGCTGGTGGCCTCGGTCATGTCTGCGCTGGCCGGGCCCTAGCCATGAGGACCACGAACATGCGAATCCTGCTTTCTTCCGCATTGCTGGCACTGCTGCTGGCAGCATCACCGGTGCAAGCGCGCGACCAGGTCTCGACGCTGCCGGTGCCGCCCTCCGGCGTACTCGGCGTCGGCGATGCGCAGCTGACGCCTCAGTTCTGGATCGGCCTGCAGTCGCAGCCGGACCGGGAGATCATGAGCCGCCGGCAGATCGAGGCGCAGAACGCCGCACTGTTCGCGCAGGACAAGTCCATGCACGACCTGCGCAAGCTGCCCGCGACGCTGGGCGCCGCGCAGGTGCGCGGCTGGATCGAAGACCTGGCCGACGCGCCGACCAAGCCGCTCTATGACGTGGACGGCAAGCCGGTGCCGCAGGCGACGCTCGAGGGCATCGTCGCAGCTCGCGCGCTCGACACGATCCCGGCCAGCCAGAAAACGCGTTACGGCATGGTGGTGCGCCGCGCCGCGTTGCGCACCTTCCCCACCACGTTGCGCGTGTTCAGCCGTCCGGGCGACACCGACATCGACCGCTTCCAGGAAACCGCCGAGTTCCCCGGTACGCCGGTGGTGATCGCGCATGCCAGCCGCGATGGGCGCTGGCTGTTCGTGGTGAGCCCGCGCTACGCCGCCTGGACCGAGGCGAGCAACATCGCCGAAGGCAGCAGGGACGCCGTGCTCGGCTACGCCGACAAGACGCCGTACCGCATCGTCACGGGCGCCAAGGTCTATACGGTCTACACGCGCGAGGCGCCGGCCGTGTCGCAGATGGAACTGGACATGGGCACGCGCGTGCCGGTGCTCACCGACTTGGCCGCAGACCAGGCGGTCAACGGCCAGACGCCCTACGCCGCGCACGTGGTCGAACTGCCGGTGCGCAAGGCCGACGGCTCGCTCGCCTTCAGCCCGGCGCTGATCCAGAAGAACGCCGACACCGCGCCCGACTACCTGCCGCTGACCCCGCGCAACCTGATCACCCAGGCGTTCAAGTTCCTCGGCGAGCGCTACGGCTGGGGCCACGCCTACGACGGGCGCGACTGCTCCGGCTTCGTCTCGGACGTCTACCGCTCGATGGGCGTGCAGATGCCGCGCAACACCTCCAGCCAGGGCGTGAGCCCGGCCTTCGCCAAGCGCACGTTCACCAAGTCGAGTTCGCACGAGGAGCGCCTGCAGGCGGCGCACGCGCTCGAGCTCGGCGACCTGGTCTACATCCCGGGCCACGTCATGCTGTCGCTGGGCCAGTGGAAGGGCCAGCCGTGGGTGATCCACGACGTGCTGGGCATGAGCTACCGCACCGCCGACGGCTCGATCAGGCACGTCAAGCTCAATGCGGTCTCGGTGACGCCGCTGCTGCCGATGCTCGCCGGCAAGGACTCCACGTTCATCGACCACATGACCAGCAACGTGCGCATGCGGCCATGAGCGACCCGTAGGGTGGGCTTCAGCCCACCAGACGTTCCCGCGACAGGGCCGGTGGGCTGAAGCCCACCCTACGGACCACAGAAGAACAAGCAACCCATGAAGATCACAGACATCCAGTTCGGCATGCTGAGGGTGCCCCTGAAGACACCCTTCAAGACCGCGTTGCGCACCGTCAACCAGGTCGAGGACATCGTGGTGATGGTGCATACCGACACCGGCCAGGTCGGCTACGGCGAGGCGCCGGCCACCGCGGTGATCACCGGCGACACGCACGGCTCGATCGTCGATGCGATCCGCCACTACATTTCGCCCCGGCTGATCGGCCAGGAGATCGCCAACCTCAACCGCCTGACCCATCTGGTGCAGGGCTCGATGGAGAAGAACTCCAGCGCCAAGGCGGCGGTGGAGATCGCCATCTACGACCTGTGGGGCCAGCTCTACGGCGCGCCGCTGTACAAGCTTCTGGGTGGCGGTGACCCGGTGATCACCACGGACATCACCATCAGCGTGGACTACATCGACAAGATGGTGGCCGACTCGGTGGCCGCTGTGGAGCGCGGCTTCGAGTCGCTCAAGATCAAGGTCGGCAAGGACATCGGCGTCGACATCGAGCGCGTGAAGGCGATCTACGCGGCGGTCGAAGGGCGTGCGCTGCTGCGCCTGGACGCCAACCAGGGCTGGACCGCCAAGCAGGCGGTCTACGCGCTGCAGACGCTGGAAGAGGCCGGCATCAAGCTGGAGCTGGTCGAGCAACCGGTCAAGGCGCGCGACCTGGAAGGCATGCGCTACGTCACCGAGCGCGTGCACACGCCGGTGATGGCCGACGAGAGCGTGTTCGGTCCGATGGAGGTGATCGAGCTGATCCGCATGCGCGCGGCCGACATCATCAACATCAAGCTGATGAAGACCGGCGGCATCTCCAACGCGATCAAGATCGCCGACATCGCGCAACTGCACGGCATCGACTGCATGATCGGCTGCATGCTGGAGTCCTCGATCAGCGTGGCGGCCGCGGTGCACGTGGCGGTGGCGCGCGCCGAGGCGATCAGCAAGATCGACCTGGACGGCCCGTCGCTGGCCCAGTTCAACCCGGTCGACGGTGGGGTAATCTTCAACGAATCGGAAATCTCCGTGACCGACGCCCCGGGCCTCGGCATCCGCGAGATCAGGGGCCTGGAGAGGATCGACGACTGATGTCGCCGCTGGTCAAAATCCGCTCGGAACGCGACCAGATGTCCGCGGTCGAGCGGCGCGTGGCCGACTTCATCCTGGAAAACGCGCACCTGCTGCGCGACTACTCCTCGCAGCAACTGGCCAACGCGCTGGGGATCAGCCAGTCCAGCGTGGTCAAGTTCACCCAGAAGCTGGGCTTCAAGGGCTATCCGGACCTCAAGTACTCCGTCAGCGAGGCGATCGCGCGCGCCGACAACGGCGACGCGCCGGCGCTGGCGCACGCCGGCGAGGGTGAGGAGGAAGGCCCCGGCGCGCTGTGGCGGCGCAAGTCCGAGGCGGAGGAGGCTACCCGGCTGATCAACCCGCCGGAAGTGATCCACGCCATCGCCGCGGCCATCGAGCAGGCGGGGCGCGCGGGCAAGGTGTTCATCATCGGCCTGGGCGAGGACGACATCTACGCGCGCAACTTCGCGCTGCGGTTGTCGCTCTTGGGCATCCTCACCGTGCACAACTTCGACACCGCGCGGATGACCGCCAACGTCTCGGCCGCGGGTGCCGGCGACGTGCTGGTGGTGTTCTCCGAGCACGGCAACCATCCGGCGCTGTGCAAGATCGCGCGCTACTTCCGCGAGCGGCGCGGCAAGGTGATCAGCGTCACCCGGCACACCGCCAACCCGATGCGCGCGCTGGCGGACATCCAGTTGCTGGTCAGCGCGCACGACGAGCGGCCGTACATCCAGCCGCTGCTCTACCAGTCGGCCCTGCAGCACCTGCTCGACTGCGTGTTCGTGCTGCTGTGCGAAAGCCATGACGACCGCCATGCGCAACTGCTGGCCAACCTCGACCGCATCCAGTTGATGCTGGAGCCGTGAATGCGCGCCGATCGCCCCGTAGGCGGGCTTCAACCCGCCAGGCCCGGTCCGCCGGATCCACCACGGTGGGCTGACCCCCACCCTACGCACCGCTTCGCGTGAGGTTCCGATGTCGCTTCGCCTGCTCCTGTCCCTGATGCTGCTCCTTGCCGGTGCAGGCACTGCCCTCGCCGGCGAAGCCAACGCCTGGTCCGATGCCCGCCAGATGGTCGTGGTCACCACGTCCGGCTGGAACGTCAACCACGGCACCCTGCGCACCTATGCGCGCAGCGCCGACGGCTGGAAGGAGATCGGCCAGCCCGCCGCGGTCACCATCGGCAAGGCCGGCGCCGGCTGGGGGCTGGGGCTCAACGCACCGCGCCACGACGGCCCGGTCAAGCGCGAGGGCGACCTGCGCAGCCCGGCCGGCGTGTTCGACATCGGCGAGGCGTTCGGCTATGCGGCCAAGGCCGACACGGCGATGCCGTATCGCGCGTTGAGCGCCACCGACTACTGCGTCGACGTCAGCGGCTCGCCGCAATACAACCGCATCGTCGATGCGAAGGTGGTGGGCGAGCAGGCGGTCGAGGGTTCCACCGAGCCGATGCGCCGCGACATCCACGTCAACGGCGACCAGCGCTACCGGCAGGGCTTCGTGATCGAGCACAACCCGCAGCAGCGTGCCCAGGGCGGCAGCTGCATCTTCGCCCACCTGTGGAAGTCGCCGGTCGACGCCACCACCGGCTGCACCGCGATGGATCCCTCGTTGATGCACCGCCTGCTGGCGTGGCTGCGTCCGGACGAGCACCCGGTGTTCGTGCTGCTGCCCCGACCCGCCTACGAGAAGCTGCAGGGCGAGTGGCATTTGCCCGCGTTGAGCGAGGCCGCGCGATGAGCCCGACCGCGCGCGTGCTCGGCGGCCTGGCCGCCGGCGCCATCCTCGGCCTGGGCCTGGCAGCGTGGAATCCGCTTGCCGCCGCGCACGTGGCGGACGTGGTGCAACCGGTCGGCAAGCTCTGGCTGAACGCGCTGCAGATGACCGTGGTGCCGCTGGTGCTGGCGCTGGTAGTCGTCGGCGTCAACACCGCCAGCGACGCGGCCGCTTCGGGCCGTATTGCGCGGCGCGCGATCGTGGTGTTCATCCTGTTGCTGCTGCTCGGGGCGCTGTTCACCGCCGCGGCCGCGCCCGCGCTTTTCTCGCTGTTCCCGCACAACCCGGCGCTGCGCAGCGCGCTGGACCACGCCGTGGTGAGCGGCGCCGCGGAGGCCGGTCCGGTGAGCTGGTCGGCGTCGTTGATCGCGATGATTCCCAGCAACGCCATCATGGCGGCCGCGCAGAGCGCCATGGTGCCGCTGGTGGTGTTCGCGCTGTTCCTCGGCTTCGCGCTGACGCGCATCGCGCCGGCACGGCGCGCGATGCTGGTGGAGTTCTTCCAGGCGATCGCCGACGCGATGATCGTGGTGGTGCGCTGGGTGCTGTGGGTGGCGCCGCTGGGCGTGTTCGCGCTGATCCTGGGCGTCTGCGCGCGCTCGGGCCTGAGCATGCTGAGCGCGCTGGGCGTGTACGTGCTGGCGGAGATCCTGCTGTACCTGGCGGTCACCGCGATGATGTACGGCGTGGCCGTGATCTGGGGCGGCGAGAAGTTCACCCGCTTCGTCGCCGCGCTGCTGCCGCCGCAGGCGGTGGCGATCAGCACGCAATCCTCGCTCGCGTCGCTGCCGGCGATGCTGGAAAGCGCCGAGCAGCGGCTGGGCTACCCGAAGCAGGTCAACGCGCTAGTGCTGCCGATGGCGGTGACGCTGTGCCGCCTGACCAGCCCGGTGCAGTACCTGACCTCGGCCGCGTTCATCGCCTGGGCCTATGGGGTGGACCTCTCCGCCACCCAGCTCATTGCCGGCGCGGTGCTGGCGGTGGTGATCAGCCTGGGCTCGGTAGGCCTGCCCGGCGCGGTCACCTTCATCGCGACCAACCTGCCGGTGGCGCAGTCGATGGGCCTGCCGGTCGGGCCGCTGGGCCTGATGCTTGCGGTCGACACGCTGCCTGACGCCTTCGCCACCCTGGGCAACGTCACCGCCGACGTCACCGCCACCAGCGTGGTGGCGCGGCAATCGCGCGACGTGGCCGCAGCGCAAGAAGCGAGCAAGGGATAACTCTCGCCCGCACAATTTTCCCCGACCTCTCCTGCAACAGGAGAGGGAACCTTTGAGACGAGTCTGCGCATGCAATCGATCGAAACCGATGTGATCGTGATCGGCGCCGGCATGGCCGGCGCCTCGGTGGCCTACTTCCTCGCGCCGCACGCGCGCGTGCTGGTGCTCGAGCGCGAGGCCTACGCCGGCATGCATTCCACCGGCCGTTCGGCGGCGCTGTTCAGCGAGACCTACGGCTCGCCGCAGGTGCGCGCGCTGACCCGCGCGACGCGGCCGTTCCTGGACCATCCGCCGGAAGGTTTCGCCAGCGCACCCATCCTGACGCCGCGCGGTGCCACCGTGATCGGTACCGCCGCGGATGCCGACCGCGTGCGTGCCGAATACGAGGCGATCCTGCCCTACACGCGCGATCTCGAGCTGCACGATGCCGCGCGGCTGCGCGCGGCGGTGCCGGTGCTGCGGCCGGAGGCGGCCGTCATCGGCATGCACGAGCCCGGCGCCGCGGACATCGACGTCAACGAACTGCACCAGGGCTTCCTGCGCGGCCTGCGCGCGCGCGGCGGCCAGTTGCGCCTGGACGTGGCGATCCGCGCGATCTCGCGCACCGCCACCGGCTGGGAGGTCGATGCCGGCGATGCGGTCTACCACGCACCGCTGCTGCTCGATGCCGCCGGCGCCTGGGCCGACCATGTCGCGCGGCTGGCCGGCGTCGTGCCGCTGGGCCTGCAACCCAAGCGCCGCTCGGCATTCGTGTTCGAGCCGCCCGCTGGCGTGGACGTGCACCGCTGGCCGTTCGTCTGCGATATCGCCGAGACGTTCTACTTCAAGCCCGACGCCGGCCTGCTGCTGGGCTCGGCCGCCAACGCCGACCCGGTCGACCCGCACGACGTGCAGCCGGAGGAGTACGACATCGCGCTGGGCATCCACAACATCGAGCAGGCGACCACCATGGAGATCCGCCGCCCGACCCGCACCTGGGCCGGCCTGCGCTCCTTCGTCGCCGACGGCGACCTGGTCGGCGGCTTCGCCCCCGACGCCCCCGGCTTCTTCTGGGTCGCCGCCCAGGGCGGCTACGGCATCCAGACCAGCGCCGCGATGGGCGAGGCCTGCGCGAACCTGGCGCTCGGCCGTGCCTTGCCCGGCCACCTGCAGGACGCGGGCATCGAGGCGCGGATGCTGGCCCCCGACCGCTTGCGCTGACGCTCCAGATTCCGGCCCGGCGGCCGATCAGGAAGGAGTCATCGTCACCTTCCGGAACGGCCCATGCGGAATGGATGTTCGGCGCTCGCCATCGGCGGCCTCAGCGCCCTGCTGTTGCCGGGCGCGCTGGCGCTGGTCGCCTGTCTGCTCTGGGTCCACGCGCGGCGCTATCGGCATTTGCACGGGCACGCCGTGGCCAGACTGGCCGCGCGCCTGCCGGGCGCCGGGACGTATGGACGTCCAGGTCTTTGCTCCGGATCGTCCTGAGGCGCAGGTTGCCCTGGCCCGCTATCATGCCGATTCGCCCAGAGCCACCCGCGTGTCCGCCATGCTTTTGATGATCGACAATTACGACAGCTTCACCTTCAACCTCGTCCAGTACCTGGGCGAACTGGGGCAGGAGGTGAAGGTGGTGCGCAACGATGCGCTCGACGTGGCCGGCATCCGCGCGCTGAAGCCCTCGCACATCATGATTTCGCCGGGGCCGGGTACGCCGGATGACGCGGGCGTGTCGCTGGACGTGCTGCGCGAGCTTTCCGGCGAGGTTCCGGTGTTCGGTGTTTGCCTCGGACACCAGGCGATCGGCCAGGCGTTCGGCGGCAGGGTGATCCGCGCCAAGCAGATCATGCATGGCAAGACCTCGCCGGTGCGCCATCGTGGGCAGGGCGTGTTTGCCGGGCTGCCCGATCCGTTCGAGGCCACGCGCTACCACTCGCTGGTGGTCGAGCAGGGCTCGCTGCCGGAGTGCCTCGAGGTGACGGCCTGGACCGAGCATCCGGACGGCTCGCTCGACGAGATCATGGGGCTGCGCCACAAGACGCTGCCGGTCGAGGGTGTGCAGTTCCATCCGGAGTCGATCCTGACCCAGTACGGCCACGACATGCTGGCCAACTTCCTGGGCCTGCCGCGGCGGAAGCTGGCGGCATGAGCCCGCGGGAGATTTCGATCACGCCGCAGGAGGCGCTCCAGCGCACCATCGAGCACCGCGAGATCTTCCATGACGAGATGATCGCGCTGATGCGCCAGATCATGCGCGGCGAGGTGAGCCCGCTGATGACCGCGGCGATCATCACCGGCCTGCGCGTGAAGAAGGAAACGATCGGCGAGATCACCGGCGCGGCGCGGGTGATGCGCGAGCTGTCGGCCAAGGTCGAGGCACCGGCGCATCCGCATTTCCTGGACATCGTCGGCACCGGCGGCGACGGCGCTTCCAGCTTCAACATCTCCACCGCCTCGATGTTCGTCGCCGCGGCCGCCGGCGCACGCGTGGCCAAGCACGGCGGGCGCAGCGTGTCGTCCAAGTCCGGCAGTGCCGACGTGCTTGAGGCGCTCGGTGCCTCGATCGACCTCGGGCCCGCACAGGTGGCGCGGTGCATGGCGGAGACCGGCATCGGCTTCATGTTCGCGCCCAACCACCATCCGGCGATGAAGGTGGTCCAGCCCGTGCGCAGGGAGATGGGCGTGCGCACGCTGTTCAACATCTTAGGTCCGCTGACCAACCCGGCCGGCGCGCCGAACATCCTGATGGGCGTGTTCCATCCGGACCTGGTCGGCATCCAGGTGCGCGTGCTGCAGGCGCTGGGCGCGCGCCACGCGATGGTGGTGTGGGGGCGCGACGGCATGGACGAGATCTCGCTGGGTGCCGCCACGCTGGTCGGCGAGCTGCGCGGCGGCGAAGTGCGCGAGTACGAGATCGAGCCGGAGGATTTCGGCCTGGCGATGGCTTCCAGCCGCAACCTCAGGGTGGAGAGCGTGGACGAGTCGCGCGCCATGCTGCTCGACGCGCTGGGTGGCCGCCATGGCGTGGCGCACGACATCGTCTGCCTCAATGCCGGCGCGGCGCTCTATACCGCGGGCATCGCGGGCGACATCGACGAAGGCATCGCGCTGGCGCGCCAGACGATCGCCAGCGGCGCTGCCCATGCGAAAATGACGGAATTCGTCGCCGCGACGTGCAGGCTCGCCGGTTCGCCGTAAGGGGCGTATTTCGCGCGCGGCGATTCCGCTTGCCGCTCCGTTGGCTTTCCGCGCACAGGTGCGCTCCTACCGTTCGACGCCATGACCGACATTCTTCAACGCATCCTGGCCCGCAAGGCCGAGGAGGTCGCCGAGCGCAGCGCCGCGCAGCCGCTGGCCGCACTTGCCTCGTGCATCGAGGACCTGCCGCCCACCCGCGGTTTCGCCGCCGCCATCGAGGACAAGCTCGCCGCCGGCCTGCCGGCGGTGATCGCCGAGGTGAAGAAGGCCAGCCCCAGCAAGGGCGTGATCCGCGCCGACTTCGATCCGGCCGCGATCGCACGCAGCTACCAGGCGGGCGGCGCGGCGTGCCTGTCGGTGCTGACCGACCGCGACTTCTTCCAGGGCAGCGAGGCGTACCTCGAGCAGGCGCGCGAGGCCTGTGCGCTGCCCGTGCTGCGCAAGGACTTCGTGATCGACCCCTACCAGGTCTACGAGGCGCGCGCGATCGGTGCCGACTGCATCCTGCTGATCGTCGCCGCGCTGGACGATGCGGCGCTGCTCGAGCTCTCGCTGCTGGCGGCCGAGCTCGACCTGGACGTGCTGTGCGAGGTACACGACGGCGAGGAGCTGGAGCGCGCGCTGGCCCTGCCGGTGCCGCTGATCGGCGTGAACAACCGCAACCTGCGCACCTTCGAGACCACGCTGGACACCTCGCTCGCGCTCAAGCCGCGCATGGCGGACGACGACCGCATCCTGGTGGCCGAGTCGGGCATCCACACGCGCGAGGACGTGGCACGGCTGCGCGCGGCCGATATCCACGCCTTCCTGGTCGGCGAGGCGTTCATGCGTGCCGACGATCCGGGCCAGGCGCTCGACCGGCTGTTCGCGGCCTGATGCCATGGAAGGCCAGGGGATGTCCGCCGCCGATGCGCCTGCGGTGGTGCTGTTCGATTTCGATGGCGTGCTGACCCACGCCGATACGTTCGAGCTGTTCGTGCGTGAGCGTTACGCGCGCTCGGCCTGGCGCAAGCTGCTCGCCTTGCTGGCGTTGCCCTGGCTGCTGGTGCTGTGGCCGCTCACGCGCCGGCTGCAGCGTTCGCTGGTGCACATCGCGCTGCTGGGGCTGGACGAGAAGCGCTATCGGGCGGCGGTGGAGACCTTCGCCGCGGAACTGGTACGCCGCCCTGGCCATTTCTGCCGCGACGGCGTGCGGGCGTTGCGCCGCCATCAGGCGGCGGGCGAGCGGGTGATCGTGGTCACCGGTTGCGAGCACACGCTGGTGGAGAGCCTGCTGGCGCAGCTCGGGCTGGTGGATGTCGAGCTGGTCGCATCCAGGCTCAAGCCCGGCCCGCTGGGCCTGCGGGTCGCCCACCACAACGTCGGCGCAGGCAAGCTCAAGGCGCTCGCCACGCATGGCGTGCCGGCATGGCGGCGCGCCTATGGCGACTCGCTGCATGACCTGTACACGCTCAAGGCCGCGGCGGAGCCGGTGCTGGTCAACGGCACGCCCAAGCTGTGCAAGCGGATGGAGCGGGCCCTGGGGCGGACGCTCGAGCGGGTGGCCTGGCGCTGAGGGCGATGGTGGGCCCGGCGCCCGCGCATGAGTCGGTCGGGACTTGCGGAGCAGCCATTTTCCGAAATACGTTAGTGCTTACGTATTTTCTCCGGAGCGGCCCCGTGTATATCGCTTCCCTCGGCAAACTGGCCCTCGGCAGCCGCCTGAAGGCGCTCAGCGATCACTTCTACGGCGCGGCGGACGAGGTCTATCGAACCCTCGGCGCCCCGATCGAATCGCGCTGGCTGCCGGTGCTGCGCTACCTGTGGGATTCCGGCCCCGGCACGGTGACGGACGTGGCCGGCGCGATCGGCCAGACCCACTCTGCCGTGAGCCAGCTCACCAACAAGCTGGTGCGTGCCGGCATGGTCCGACGCCTGCGCGATCCGGCGGACGGACGGCGCACGGTGCTGACGCTGACGGGCAGGGCGCATGACGCACTCGCCGGGCTTGGCCCGATCTGGTGCGCCGTGCGGCGTGGCGTGGACGCCTCGCTGGACGAGCATGCCGCGCGCCTGCTCGATGCCGTCGCGGCCTGCGAGCGAGCGCTGCAGGAGCGTCCAGTCGCCGCGGCGATCCTGGCCGAGCACGCCGCGATCAAGGCGACGCCATTGGAGATCGTGCCTTTCGCCCCTGCGTTGCGCGAACACTTCTATCGCTTGAACGCGCAGTGGCTGGAGCGCCACTTCCGCATCGAGGACATCGACCGCGCCGTGCTGAGCGACCCTGAGCGCCACATCCTGCGACCGGGCGGTGCGATCTTCTTCGCGCGCCTGGGCGAGGAGGTGATCGGCACGTGCGCCTTGCTGCAGGAATCGCCGGGCGTGTTCGAGCTGACCAAGATGGGCGTGGACGAAACCTTTCGCGGACTCGGTGCCGGCCGGCGCCTGCTCGATGCATGCATCGCCGAGTTCCATCGGCGCGGCGGGCACACGCTGTTCCTGGAATCGAACAGTCGCCTCACGACCGCGGTGCGGATGTACGAGAAGGCCGGTTTCGTGATGCAGCCAACCATCCGGCCCGGCTCGCATTACGAGCGGGCGGACGTGTACATGATCTATCGGCAGGACGGGTAAGCCGTTCGTTCGTGACGGCAACGAGGCCAGGCGTTGGCTCGGGAATCCGAAGCGAACGCCCCGTCTCCCGCCATGCGGGAGACGGATGAAGCATCAACGCGTGCCGCGCACCACGATGGTCTTGCCGGACACGTTGATCATGCCCTGCTCCTCGAGCTGCTTGAGCACGCGGCCGACCATCTCGCGCGAGCAACCGACGATGCGGCTGACTTCCTGCCGCGAGATGCGGATCTGGGTGCCGTCCGGATGGGTCATCGCGTCCGGCTCCTGGCACAGGTCCAGCAGCGTGCGCGAGATGCGGTTGGTGACGTCCATGAAGGCCATGCGGCTGACCTGGCGCGAGGTGCGCAGCAGGCGGTTGGTCAGCTGCGAGCCGATCGCGAAGAGGATCTTCGGGCACTCCTCGCGCAGCGGGCCTTCCATCAGCTGGAACAGCCGCTCGTAGCTGATCTCGGCCATTTCGCAGGGCGTGCGGCTGCGCACGATCGACTCGCGCTGCGCCTGCTCCACGAACAGGCCCATCTCGCCGATGAACTGGCCGCGGTTCAAGTAGGCCAGGATCAGCTCGCGGCCCTGCTCGTCCTCGGTGCAGACGGCGAGCGAGCCCTCGATGATGTAGTAGAGCGTGTTGGCCGGATCGCCCGGACGGATGATCGCGGTCTTGCCGGGATAGCGCCGGCGGTGGCACAGCGCCAGGAAGCGCTCCATCGATGCCGGGTCGGGCGCGAAGCTCAAGGGCGCCTGGGACCGTTCGAATGCCTGCTGCAATTGGTATTTGAGTTGCGCCACGAGGAGTATCCGCTGGTGAGCCACGGCGCTGCCGCCAAGGCGTTACCATGCAACACGCGTCTCGCCTGATCAAGAGATGACGCGCGCCGATCCTCGTGAGTTCTGTTTTCCGGGGTTTTGCCGCATACTTCGCAGTCTTTCCGCCAGGCTGTCCATCGGTCGGAATCCTCGGGTCGCGCAGGATAAGGGTCCTGGCGCGTCTTTTTCTTTTCGCGGGGACCCTTGCTGCTAACCCGCCTCATCTGCTGGCCCGTCCGGGGCCATGGAGAGTCGCCGTGGTGAAACCGCTCCCGCGCCTGCGCCTGCAGGGCTTCAACAACCTGACCAAGGCCCTGAGCTTCAACATCTACGACATCTGCTACGCGGTGTCCGAAGACCAGCGCCAGCGCTACATCGAGTACATCGACGAACAGTACGACGCCGACCGCCTCACGCAGATCCTCACCGACGTGGCGGAGATCATCGGCGCGAACATCCTCAACATCGCACGCCAGGACTACGACCCGCAGGGCGCCTCGGTCACCATCCTCATCTCCGAGGAACCGGTGGTGGAGAAGCTCGGCCGCGACACCATCTCCGGTGCCGTGGTGGCGCACATGGACAAGAGCCACATCACCGTCCACACCTATCCGGAAACGCATCCGCACAACGGCATCGCGACCTTCCGCGCGGACATCGACGTGGCCACCTGCGGCGTGATCTCGCCGCTGAAGGCCCTGAACTACCTGATCGACAGCTTCGAGTCAGACATCGTGGTGTGCGACTACCGCGTGCGCGGCTTCACCCGCGACGTGAAGGGCAAGAAGCACTTCATCGATCACAAGATCAACTCGGTGCAGGACTACCTGGCGCGGCACATCCGCCAGAAGTACGAGATGTTCGACGTCAACGTGTACCAGGAAAATATTTTCCACACGAAGATGCACATCAAGGACTTCGACCTGGACACCTACCTGTTCGAGGCGCACGCGGACGACCTCTCGTTCAAGGAGCGCCAGCGCATCGAATCGCTGCTCAAGCGCGAGATCGAGGAACTGTTCCACGGCCGCAACCTGATGTAATCGCCACGCCCGATTGAGCACGTGCGATGGAAAAGCCCCGCCGCCAGGCGGGGTTTTTCGTAGTGCGCACGCGGGCGCGGCTAGGTTCGCCGCATGCGCGCCTTCCTGCTGTTCCTGCTGCTGCTCGCGTTGCTGGCGCTGGTGTGGTCGCGCGGCTGGCGGCCGCCGGACCGCTACGACCCGTGGGCGCCGCTGGACCTGCGTGCGCCGCCGGACCTGTTCTTCCGCTACAAGCTCGACCGGCTCGCCCGCGAGCCGGCAGCCTGCAAGGCGGCGCTGGCGCAGGCCGGCGCACGCTTCGATCCCTTGCCGGATCGCGCGGGCCCGGGCGCGTGCGGCTGGACCGACGCGGTGCGCCTGCGTGGCACCGGCCAGGCGGTGCTGCAGCGTCCGGCCATCGTCACCTGCCCGCTCGCGGCCACCCTGGTGCTACTGGACCGCCAGGTGCTGCAACCGGCGTCGCGCGAGCTCTACCGCAGCAGCGTCGCGCGGATCGACCACGTGGGCAGCTACGCCTGCCGCAATGTCTATGGCCGCCCGGCCGCGCCGCTGAGCCGCCACGCGCGGGCGGCGGCGATCGACCTGACCGGCTTCCGGCTGGCGGACGGGCAAGAGCTGGACATCGCCCGCGACTGGCGCACGCAAGGCAGGGCGGGTGATTTCCTGCATCGCGTGCACAACCGTGCCTGCAAGGTGTCCGGGATGGTGCTGGGGCCGGACTACAACGCCGAACACCGCAGCCATTTCCATGTGGAGGCGGGCGGCTGGGGCTATTGCCGGTAGCGCGTGGCGGGTGCCGCGACCACGCGCCGGATGGCCGGCGTCAGACGCGGTAGGCGACGCCCTTCATCACAAGCGAGCTCAGGTGCATCAGGCCGGGGATCGGGAAAGGCAGGTCGATGCCGCCGCGCGCCTTGGCGTTCTCGGCGTGGCGTACCTCGTCGGCCTGCATCTGTGCGAGTACCGCGCGCGAGCGCTCGTCCTGCGGCGGCAGACGTTCCAGGTGGTCCTCCAGGTGCGCCTCCACCTGGCGCTCGGTCTCCACCACGAAGCCCAGGCTCACCTTGTCCCCGACCAGCGCGGCCGCGGCGCCGATGGCGTAGCTGCCGGCATACCACAGCGGATTGAGCAGACTCGGGCGGCTTTCCAGTTCGCGCAGGCGCTGCGCGCACCAGGCCAGGTGGTCGGTTTCCTCCGCGGCGGCGTGCTGCAGGTGGGTGCGGGTGGCTTCGTCGCGCGCCAGTGCGGCCTGGCCGTCATACAGCGCCTGCGCGCAGACTTCGCCGGTGTGGTTGATGCGCATCAGGCCGGCAGCGTGGCGGCGTTCCTGTGCGTCGAGCGGGGCTTCGTCCAATGCCGCGGCGGGCGACGGACGCGCGGCTTCCGGTGCGCCGGCGACGGTTTCCAGGGCGCGCTCGATGCCCGCCAGCAGGCGGTCGAGCGGAGAGAGCGTGCGTACGTTCATGGCGGGCTTCCAGAGACGAGTTGCTGCGCCAGCAGCACCAGCGGATGCAGGGTCGGCACGGCCTTGCCACGTTCGGCGAGGCCCGCGGCCAGGTGCAGCCGGCAGCCGATATTGGACGACAGCAGCGCCTGCGGTGCCAGCGTGTCGATGGCCTCGAGCGTGGGCACGCGCAATGCGGCGGCGCGCTCGGGGAACTCCAGCAGGTGGCTGCCGGCGGCGCCGCAGCAGCGCGGCGGCAACGGCACGATCTCGAGCTCCGGCACGCGTGCGAGCAACGTCTGCAAGGCCTCGCCGCTGCGTGCCACGTTGAGCTGGGTGCATGGCAGGTGCAGCGCGACGCGCTGGCGCAACGGGCGGAACCCAAGCTCTCCGGCCCGGTCGGCAAGCAATGCATAGGGATCGCTCACCCGCACGCCGGGCAGGGCAGCGCGAAGCTGGCCGAGGCAGCCGGGCGTGACTGTCACCAGCATGGACGCGCCACTGGCCTGCACGGCGTTGCGCACGCGTTGCATGGCACGGGCGGCCGCCGCCGTCCGGCCGCCGTGGGCGTCCAATGCCCCGCAGCAGAAAGCCGGCAGCCGGATCACCGGGTGGCCGGCCGCTTCCAGCAGGACGGTGGCGGCCTGCTGCGCGTCTTCGTCGTCCACGCTGCCGACGCATCCGGGAAAGAGCGCGACCGGCGCGAGCGTGGGCGCCTCTCGTGATACGGCGGAGAAGCCGGACGGCGTCGATGGCAGCGGCGTTGCCGCCAGCGACAGGGCGGCCCCCCAGGCGGAGCGTTCGGGCAGCCGGCCCGCGAGCCACGCTTGCCGACGCGACAGGCCGATCCAGCCGGCCAGGCGGCGGGCTGCACGCAGCCAGGCAGGGCGTGTGGCCAGCGCGAGCAGCACACGCGGCCGCCGCGGCGCGGGACCGAGCAGCGCGCGGGTTTCCACCAGCAGTTCGCCGAAGCGCACCTGGGCGGGGCAGACCCGTTCGCAGCTCAGGCAGCCCAGGCAATGATCGAGCGGCTCGCGCAGGTCGTCGGTGACCGGCACCTGTCCCTTCGCCAGCGCCGCGGCAATGGCGATGCGCCCGCGCGGCGACTCGGCCTCGTTGCCGTCCAGCGCATAGGTCGGGCACACCGGCAGGCACAGACCGCATTGCACGCACTGGTCGGCCAGCGCGGCGAGGCGCTCGGACTTGTTCTCGGGCATGACCGGCATGCTATCATTGCCAGCTCGCAGCCGAGCCGACCCGGCAGGCTTGCGCGATCGATGACGGCTCCGCTATCATCTCGCGCCTTTGTTCCATCGATTCCGCTAACCGCCTCCGTGGCGGCAGACAGGTATTCTTCAAATGAAAACGTTCAGCGCCAAGCCGGAAAGCGTCAAGCGCGACTGGTACGTGGTCGACGCCACGGGCAAGACGCTCGGCCGTCTCTCCACCGAGATCGCCCGTCGCCTGCGCGGCAAGCACAAGCCGGAATTCACTCCGCACGTCGACACCGGCGACTACATCGTCGTGGTCAACGCCGAGAAGGTCGCGGTCACCGGCGCCAAGCTGGACGACAAGATGTACCACCGCTTCACCGGCTACGTCGGCAACCTCAAGAGCATGAACCTGAAGGACATGCTGGCCACGCACCCGGAGCGCGTGATCGAGATCGCCGTCAAGGGCATGCTGCCGAAGAACCCGCTGGGCCGCGCGATGTACCGCAAGCTCAAGGTGTACGGCGGCGCCGAACATCCGCATACCGCCCAGCAGCCGCAGGCGCTGGAGCTGTAATACGCAGTCACTGCGTGCAAAAGCGGTCACCCGTGGCCGCACTTACGAATAAGACCCGGACACTTATGGCAATCCAGCAGAATTACGGCACCGGCCGCCGCAAGACCTCCGCCGCCCGCGTGTTCCTGCGCAAGGGCAGCGGCGCGATCGAAGTCAACGGCAAGCCGCTCGACCAGTTCTTCGGCCGCGAGACCTCGCGCATGATCGTGCGCCAGCCGCTCGAGCTGACCCAGAGCGCCGACAAGTTCGACATCAAGGTCACCGTCGCCGGTGGCGGCATCACCGGCCAGGCCGGCGCGATCCGCCTGGGCATCGCCCGCGCGCTGATCGAGTACGACGAAACCCTGAAGTCGCCGCTGCGCAAGGCCGGCTTCGTGACCCGCGACGCCCGCGAGGTCGAGCGCAAGAAGGTCGGTCTGCACAAGGCCCGTCGCGCTACCCAGTTCTCGAAGCGCTAATTCGCTTCGAGGGGCGATGCATCCGGTCAGAGCGCATCGTTCCGAAGGTTTTTTTGGGAGATCGTCTAACGGTAGGACAACGGACTCTGACTCCGTTTATCTAGGTTCGAATCCTAGTCTCCCAGCCAACCAAGAGGCCCGCCATTGGCGGGCCTCTTTTTTGCTTGTCGATCGGAGGCGGCGGAAGACTGGCGGGCGCCGACGCACTGGAAGCGAATCCTGCGACGCACGGCACATCGGCAGGCGGCTGCCAGCACGGCATCCGGGCTCGCTTGCGCTACGATGGCAGGACCGGAAAGGGGCTGGTAGGTTATTGGTTTCACTGGTTTTTCACGCAGAAAATTGTTGGATTGACGGAATATCGCGCCCACGCTGGCGCGTCGCCGGGTTGGGGTGACCCAGGCCACTGTGCCAAGGGGGAGGGACGATGCTTACGAGGATCTGGGAATACATCTGGTTCCGGCACCTGGCCGTCGCGGCAGGTTATGCCGCCGGGTACGTCCTGCTTCGCGAGATCTCCTTTTCCCACTGGGTGCTGTTCGCGGGCCTGCGGCTGGGCGTCCTGATGCTGATGCCCTACCGCTACTGGCCTGCGCTGCTGGTGGGCGAGCTGGTGCCGCTCGGCTACATCAGCCTGGCCTGCCTGGACGAGTTCGGCTGGATGTGGTCGGCGGCGATGCTCGTGCCTCCGATCGGCTTGGCCATGCCGATCGTGCATTTCTGCCGCGAGCAGCGGCGCCTGTTCCCTACGCGCTCGATCACCAGCATCAACGTCCTGTTGCTTTGTTCGCTGCTTGTTTCGGTCGTCTGGGCGTTTGCCGATACCGTGGCGCTGATACTGGCCACCCTGCACACCCCTTACGACTACCGCGCGGCCGCCGGCCGCTATTTCCTCGGCTGCTACATCGGCATCCTCACCGTGGTGCCGCTGGTACTGGCGGTGCGCGAGGAACTGGCCGAAAAGCCGCTCAGGCAGATCCTGGCCGACGTGCCGGAAAGCCGCCTGGTACTCGAAACCGTGTCGCTGTTGCTGCCGGCCCTGGCCCTGCTGGTCTGGCTGGCCTCGGGCGTCGCCGGCGATGCGACGCAGGCCGCGCGGATGGCCATGTTCCTGCCGGTGGCGTGGCTGTCGCTGCGTCACGGCTGGCGCGGCGCCGCCGTGGGCGGCACGGCGGCCAGCATCGCGGTGATCCTGACGATGCCCGTCCGGCACGACCATGAAACCGTGCAGGCCCAGGTCTTCATCGCCTTCACCATCACCACCATGCTGATGCTCGGCGCGCGCATCGCGCTGCTGCACGAGCGTGAGCGGCAGGAGCGGATGGATTCGCGCCTGGCCCTGGCCATGGCGCAGCGGAACGTCTACCTGGGTGAGTTGCAGTTGCGGCAGACCTCGTACGCGCTGGAGCAGATGAGCGGAGCGATCCAGAGTTCCTACAACCAGTTGCTGGGACGGATGCGCTCCCTGCTGCCGGGCAGCGACGAGCGCAGCTACTATCGCCAGGCAGCGGTGGCGCAGCACCAGATGTACCGTCTGGCCGATTCGCTGTATCCGCTCACGTGGCGCGACCGCGGGCTGCCGACGGCGCTGCGCGAGGGATCCATTCCGCGCGCGCTGGACGAAGGCGGCATCATCTACTGGTGCGACATCCAGGGCGATGTCGAGCAGTTGTCGGGCAGCGTCCACATGGCGCTTTATCGCTTGGCGTCGGAGGCCATCGGCGTTGCCTGCTCCAGGCGCAACGTCAGCAAGATCCGTGTGAGCCTGCGCGCTGGTCGCTCCCGCGGCCGCCGCTGGGCAGTGCTGTGCGTGGACAGCGACGTCGACTACGACCGGCTGGCACGGGTGCGTTGGGACGACCTGCTGTCGGCGCTCGGCGGAACCGGCATGGGCTTGGGCGCACTCAAGGATCGGGCGGGCATCTTCGAGGGCAAGGTCCACGCGCGTGCGCGCGGCAACGGCAACCGCATCAGCATGATCCTGTTCGATCCCGAACTCGCCTGAGCGCCAGGGCCGTCCTTCGGACGGTTTCCCTCCGGTTCCTGCCATAAAAAAAACCGCCCTTGAGGGCGGTTTTTCTGTTCCTGTCTCTCCCGCTCACGGCGAGTGGCTGCTGCACTCCTCCGGGTCGTCGCACGGCGTGACGGTAGGACTGGAGGTGGTCGTCGTCGTGGTGGTGGCGTTGAAAACCGTGGTGCCGTCACTCATCGGCACCGCGCTCAGTTGCAGCGTGCCGTCGCGATAGACCGTCTCGGTGTAGGAGGTGAGCGGTACCGCCACGGAGCTGATTACGGCGGTCTGCTGCGGGGTGGAGATACGCCGGGCATCGCGACCCATCGGCAGCACCAGCAACTGGCCGTCGACGTTGGCGAAGGCGACGCGCACGTTGCCGTAACGGTCGTTCACCTGGACGTACTGCACGCCATCGTTGCCGAACACATAGACATGCCAATGCGTACTCGCGCTCACGTCCCGGGCGTTGGGCCATGCCTGACCCAAGCCGGTGCCGCGGGGTGTCGCCGCCATAGCGGAAGCCGAGAGACCCATGACGACCAAGCCGGCGCAAAGGGCGCGGCGCGGCAGGAATTTGATCATAGCCATGTCCCCTTAATTGGAGTGCCCACTGATTGAGCCACCGCACTCTACCAGCAGGAAAAGTGATGCTTTTGCGAAGGCAACCGCCGAATCTGAGCGCCAGTTAAGGTTTCTGGTTCGCCGGTTGGGCGAGGGTCGGGTGCCCGCTACGGCGAGCCGAAGACGCCGGGCGCGGGCGAACGCCGCCGGCGTGGGCTGCAGGCTTCCGCTTCGGTTCTGTAGCCAGTCGGCGTAAAATTCCCGTTTTCCTTCGCGGTACACCCATGAGTCCCCCGATCGACAAGCCGGCCTATCCGCCGGCCGTGCGCCTGGAAGGCAGCACGGATGCCTTGCCCCTTTCCCCTGCGCTGGGCGTCAGTCTCGATGCGACCCGCATGCCGAGGCGGTCCACCCTGGTCGACCGGCGCGTGCTGCGCATTACTGCGGTGTCGGTCGTCCTCGGCGTGGCGGCGGCGTTCATTGCGCAACTGCTGACCGGCCTGATCGGCCTGGTCACCAACCTGGCCTTCTATGGCCGCGTGTCGACCGCCTTTTCCTCGCCGGCCGGCCACCACCTCGGCGCATGGGTGATCGTGGTGCCGGTGATCGGCGGTCTGCTGGTGGGCGCGATGGCACGCTGGGGTTCGCGTGCGATCCGCGGCCATGGCATTCCCGAGGCGATGGAGCAGGTGCTGCTCAACGAATCGAAGATCCCGCCGCGGATCACCTTCCTCAAGCCGGTGTCCTCGGCGATCGCCATCGGTACCGGCGGGCCGTTCGGCGCCGAAGGCCCGATCATCGCCACTGGCGGCGCGCTGGGCTCGTTCATCGGCCAGTTGCTGCGCGTGACCGGCGGCGAGCGCAAGGTGCTGCTGGCGGCGGGCGCCGCGGCCGGCATGGCGGCGGTGTTCGCCTCGCCGGTGGCGGCGGTGGTGCTGGCGGTCGAGCTGCTGCTGTTCGAGCTGCGCCCGCGCTCACTCATCCCCGTCGCGCTGGCGACCGTGGCGGCCACTTCCGTGCGCTACGCGTTCCAGGGCACCGCGCCGGTATTCGCCATGCCGCACCTGGCCGAGCCCGGCGCCGTCGCGCTGGCCTGTTACGTGGGCGTCGGCGCGTTGCTGGGCCTGATCAGCGTGGGTGTCACGCGCATCGTCTACGGCATCGAGGACGCGTTCGAGCGGCTGCCGATCCACTGGATGTGGTGGCCGGCGCTGGGCGGCATCGCGGTCGGCGTGGTCGGTTACTTCGCGCCGCTGACCCTGGGCGTGGGCTACACCAACATCGAGGGCATCGTCAGCGGGCAGTTCACCCTGCACACGCTGTTCTTCCTGTGCCTGATGAAGTTCATCTCCTGGTCGATCGCGCTGGGCAGCGGCACCTCCGGCGGAACGCTGGCGCCGTTGTTCACCATCGGCGGCGCCTTGGGCGCGCTGATCGGCCTGGCGCTGGCGGCGATGCTGCCGCAATTCGGCATCGATCCGCGCATCGCCGCGCTGGTCGGCATGGCAGCGATCTTCGCCGGCGCCTCGCGCGCGCTGCTGACGGCGGTGGTGTTCGCCTTCGAGACCACGGGGCAGCCGGCCGGCCTGCTGCCGCTGCTGGGCGGCTGCACCGCGGCCTACCTGATTTCGGCGCTGATGATGCGCAACACCATCATGACCGAGAAGATCGCCCGCCGCGGCGTGCGCGTGCCTTCCGAGTACGCCGCCGATTATCTCGACCAGGTGGCGGTGGGCGACGCCTGCTCGCGCGGCGTGGTGACCTTGCGCACGACGCAGACGCTGGGCGAGGTGCGCCACTGGCTTGGCGAGGGCTCGCCGGAAGCGCAGCACCAGGGCTTCCCGGTGATCGACGAGCGTGAGCAGGTGGTGGGCGTGCTGACCCGGCGCAGCCTGCTCGACCCGCAATGGTCCTATTCGCTGCCGTTGGCCGACCTGGTGACCCGTCCGCCGATGATGGTGAAGGAAGACCACTCGCTGCGCGAAGCCGCCGACCACATGGTCGCCGAGCAGGTCGGCCGGCTGATCGTGGTCAGCAAGGATGCGCCGCACCGCATGGTCGGCATCATCACCCGGGGCGACCTGCTGAGCGCGCACAAGCGCCGCTTGCAGGAGGCACGTCAGGCCAGCCGTCACCTGCGCTTCGGCAGGAACGGCATGCGCACGGCCTGATACGACGCCTGACGGTGGGCTTCGGCCTACCGCCAGGGTGTTCAGAGGGGGCGAACCTACCCCGCGTCGCGGGTCACATTTCCTTGTCGCCGACCAGCACGATATCGGCCGGGCGTCGGGCGAACAGGCCGACGGTGACCACGCCGGGAATCTGGTTGAGTTCGGATTCGAGCGAGACCGGATCGGTGATCTGCCAGCCGTGCACGTCGATCACCCAGTTGCCGTTGTCGGTGACCACGCCGTCGCGCCACACCGGGTGGCCGCCACGCTTGACGATCTCGCGCCCGACCAGGCTGCGCGCCATCGGGATGACTTCGATCGGCAGCGGGAAGCGGCCCAGCAGGTCCACCCGCTTGGCTGAGTCGATGATGCACACGAACTGCGTGCTGGCTTCGGCGATGATCTTCTCGCGGGTCAGCGCGGCACCGCCGCCCTTGATCAACCGCTTGTGCGGATCGCATTCGTCGGCGCCGTCGACGTAGATCGACAGCGGCCCGGTCGCGTTGAGGTCGAGCACCTCGATGCCGTGCTGCCGGAGCAGCGCGGTCGATTGCTCGGAGCTGGAGACCGCGCCGTGGATGCGGTGCTTGATGCCGGCCAGAGCCTCGATGAAGAAGGCCACGGTCGAGCCGGTGCCGACGCCGACGACGGCGCCATCCTCGACGTAGCGGATGGCGGCCTCGCCGGCCAGGCGTTTTTCGTTGCTCATGCAGGTTCCTCGAGCTTGGGCTCCCGCTCCGGCGGAGCGGGCGTTGTATCGGTCATTCCAGCGCCAGGACGAACTCCCAGTCCTGCGCGCTCACCGGCATCACCGACAACCGGTTGCCCTTGCGCACCAGCGCCATGTCGGCCAGCGCCGGTTGGTTCTTGAGCTCGTCGAGCGTGATCACGCGCTTGAGCTTGCGCACGTACTTGACGTCCACCAGCATCCAGCGCGGATTGTCGCGCGAGCTGGCCGGATCGAAGTACTTGCTCTTCGGATCGAACTGGCTCGGATCGGGGTAGGCCTCGCTGGCCACCTGCGCGATGCCGGCGATACCGGGCTCGGCGCAGTTGGAATGGTAGAAGAACACCTTGTCGCCCTTGCGCATGCCGTCGCGCATGAAGTTGCGCGCCTGGTAGTTGCGCACGCCGTCCCACGGCTCGCGCTTGCGCTGCTTGAGGTCGTCGATGGAGAAGGTGTCCGGCTCGGACTTCATCAGCCAGTGCGTGTAGGGACGCTCGCTCATCGGGAGGCTTCCGGGTGGCAGTCGATCAGTTCGCGGTCGGTCGCGATGTAGTCCAGCGGCACGTCCCAAGGCTCGGGCTTGATCGCCGGCAGTTCCTGGAAATCGTAGGCGATGCCGACCAGCAGGGGTTCGGTGGGTCGCGCCTGGTCGTTGAGGAAGGCGAAGCTGCGGTCGTACCAGCCGCCGCCGTAACCCAGCCGATGCCCGTGGCGGTCGAAGCCCAGCAGCGGCACCAGCACCAGGTCGAGCTGGAACGGCGCGAACCATTCGCGCGGCGCGACCGGCTCGGGGATGCCGTAACGGTTTGGCTGCACTTCGTCGCCGGCGTTCCACGGCGCGAACCGCAGCTGGCGGTCCTCGCCCAGCACCGGCAGCAGAAAGCGCTGGCCGCGACCGGCCAGCGGCGGGATCACCAGGTTGAGCGGCAGCTCGCCGTCGCAGGCCCAGTAGCCGGCCACGCGCGTGTCGGTGTGGTATTCGGGAAGCTGCTCGAGGCTGTGGCGCAGGCCCTGTGCGGCGGCGATGCGCTGGGCCGGCGTCAGCGCGCGGCGCTGGGCGGAGAGATGCTGGCGCAGTTCGCGGCGTTGGGCGGTGTCCACGATCGCGCATCTCCTGCTCAGGACGGCGCGACCGGCGCCGCTCGCGCGCCCGGCCGGCGTTGCGTCAACGTCGGCCGGGGCGGGGAAAGGGGTGGCGTCAACCGCGATGCCGCTGCCCACCGAACGACCTTGATCCCTTTGGATCAGGTGGGAGGGCTACATGGCCTTCAAGGCTTTCCGCACGCGGCGGACATGCACAACAACCATGTGAAGCCGACCCGGGGTCGTATGTAGGAACAAGGCAAATGTAAGAGTGTGCTGGCGCACACCGCAGAAAACGCCGGGGCCTATCTTACTTGCGCGTCCAGCGCCGCTTCAAGCTTGCGGCGCAGCGCAGCGAGGCCGTCAGTCACGCTGCGATCAGCGCCGTCGTGCTGCTTGCGCAGCGCCAGGTATTCGTGGGTGATGCTGATCGCCGCCAGCACCGCCAGCCGGTCGAAGCCGGGCGTCCTGGCATTGGCGCGCAGCTCGCGCATCTTCTGGTCGAGGAAGGTGGCCGCGGCGAGCAGGCCCTCGCGTTCCTCGGGCGAGCAGGCGATCAGGAATTCGCGGTCGAGCAGGCGCAGCGCGACCGGCTCGGAGGCGGGGGAGGGCGCGTCGCTCATCAGCCGTTGTTCTCGAGGGCTTTCAACCGTTGGATCATCGCCTCGACGCGGCTGCGCGCCTGGTCGTTGCGCGCCATCAGGCCCGCGCGTTCGTTGGCCAGTTGCTCCTGGCTGTGGCGCAGGCTGCGGTTTTCCTCCTGCAGCCGGCGCACGAGGTCCAGCAGGCGGTCCAGCTGCTGGTTCAGGATGGCCAATTCCTGCTGGGCGGGATCGGGCGTGCTCATGGCGTGAATATAGCAAGCCTGCCGGGGGAAAAGGTGCGGCATTCGGCTGTCCGCGACGCCATGCGCGGGCGCCGGCATTAGACTTGGCGGCCGTTCCCCCGGAGAACTCCGATGACCTCCACCGACTTCCTCGGCTACGACGAGCTGGATGCCGCCCTGGTGCGCATGCGCATCGGCGCCGATGCCAGCGAACTGCACGGCTCGCTGTGCGGCTACCTGGCCGGCGGCGGCTCGCTGGACAAGCAGCCGCTGCTGACCGCGTTGGAGTTCGAAGGCGGCGAGGCGGTGGTGCCGGCGCCGCACGACCAGGCGCTGCTCGAACGGCTGGCGACCGAGTCCCGCGGCGAACTGGCCGATCCGGAACTCGGCTTCGAACCGTTGCTGCCGGCCGACGACCGTCCGCTGGCCGAGCGGGCCGAGGCGCTGGTCGAATGGTGCCGTGGCTTCCTCGGCGGCTTCGGCCTGGCCGGCGCCGGCGCACATGCGCAACTGTCGGACGAGGCGCAGGAGATCCTGCGCGACCTGACCACCATCGCCGGTTCCGCCTTCGACTTCGGCGACGAGAGCGAGGACGAGGACGCGCTGATCGAGGTGCACGAATTCGTGCGCATGGGCGCCATGTTGTTGTTCGCCGAATGCCACAGCGCGCAGCGCCCGGCGAACGATACCCTGCATTGAGCATCGCTGCCGCCGAATTCGCGCGCCGCCGGCGCCAGTTGATGCGCATGGCCGGCGCCGACGCTGCGCTGCTGGTCGCTGCCGCGCCCGAACGGATGCGCAACGCCGATGCCGCCTGGCCGTACCGGCAGGACTCGGACTTCCATTACCTGACCGGCTTTCCCGAGGCCGACGCGGTGCTGGCGTTGCTGCCCGGACGCGCGCACGGCGAGGCGGTGCTGTTCTGCCGTGAGCGCGATCCGGCGCACGAGCGCTGGCACGGCGAGGTGGCCGGCACCGAGCGGGCGGTGAGCGCCTACGGCGTGGACGACGCTTTCCCGATCGAGGACATCGACGACATCCTGCCCGGCATGATCGAGGGCCGCGCGCGGGTGTACTGCCACTTCGGCCGCGAACCGGACTTCGACGCGCGCCTGCTCGGCTGGATGCGTCGCCTGCGCCAGTTGCGCGGCGGCGGCGTGGTGCCGAAGGAATTCGTGGCCCTGGGGCATCTGCTGCATGACCTGCGGCTCTACAAGTCGCGCGGCGAACTGAAGCTGATGCGCCAGGCCGCGTCGATCGCCGCCGAAGCGCACCTGGCGGCGATGGCGGCGGCCCTCCCGGGCCGCTTCGAATACGAGGTCGAGGCCGAACTGCTGCGCGTGATGCGCGGCCGAGGCGCGGTCCCGGCGTTTCCGCCGATCGTCGCCGGCGGCACCAACGCCTGCACCATGCATTACCTGGCCAACCGCGCGCCGCTGAAGGACGGCGACCTGCTGCTGATCGACGCCGGCGCCGAGGTGGAGTGCTACGCCTCCGACATCACCCGCACGTTCCCGGTCAACGGGCGCTGGACGCGCGAGCAGCGCGCGCTCTACGAGGTGGTGCTGGCCGCGCAGCAGGCGGCGATCGACGAGGTGCAGCCGGGTCGTCCCTTCGATGCCGCACACCACGCGGCCGTGCGGGTGATCGCCGAGGGGCTGTGCGCGCTGGGCCTGCTCAAGGGGTCGGCCGACGCGGCCATCGAGAGCGGCGCCTACAAGGCGTTCTTTCCTTCCAAGACCGGCCACTGGCTCGGGCTGGACGTGCACGACGTGGGCGATTACCGGGTCGACGGAGAAGCGCGCCTGCTCGAGCCGGGCATGGTGGTGACCGTCGAGCCGGGCATCTACGTGCCGCTCGACATGCGCGGCGTGGCCGAGCGCTGGCGCGGCATCGGCATCCGCATCGAGGACGACGTGGCGGTGACCGCCGAGGGCAATGTCGTGCTCACCGCCGCGGTGACGAGGGAACCGGAAGAGCTGGCGGGGATGCTGGGCAGGCGCTAAGCCGCAGGCACGACGGCGCCGCTCCTGCCAGGGGTTGGCGCGCAAGGGTCTGCGACGCCACGCCGCGCGGCGGCTTGCCGCGATGCCGCTCCCATCACGCCTTGCGCGCCTATAGTCCGCGGTGCCTTCCCGCAGGGAGTGACGCATGACTGCCGAGTTTCTCTCGCGCCTGCAGTTCGCGTGGGTGATGTCCTTCCACATCCTGTTTCCCGCCTTCACCATCGGCACGGCGGCGTGGCTGGCGTTCATCGAGGGCGTGTGGCTGGTCAAGCGCACCGACCTGTGGCGCGACCTGTATTTCTTCTGGCTGAAGATCTTTGCCGTCGCCTTCGGCATGGGCGTGGTATCCGGCATCGTGATGAGCTTCCAGTTCGGCACCAACTGGGCCGGCTTCTCGATCGTCGCCGGCAACGTGGTCGGGCCGCTGCTCAACTACGAGGTGCTCACGGCGTTCTTCCTGGAAGCGACCTTCCTGGGCGTGATGCTGTTCGGCTGGAAGAAGGTCAGCGACGGCATGCATTTCTTCGCCACCTGCATGGTGTCGGTGGGCACGCTGCTGTCCTCGTTCTGGATCATGTCGGCCAACAGCTGGATGCAGACGCCGGCCGGCTACGCCATCCGCGACGGCGTGTTCTATCCGGCGGACTGGTGGCAGGTGATCTTCAATCCCTCGTTCCTGGTGCGCCTGCCGCACATGGTGCTGGCGGCATTCATTTCGACCGCGATGGTCGTGGGCGGGATTTCGGCCGTCTATCTGCTGAAGCGGCGCTTCGTCGACCGCGCCGGCGTGATGCTCAAGCTGGCGCTGGCGTTCCTGGCCATCGTGATCCCGATCCAGATCGTCATCGGCGACATGGCGGGGCTCAAGGTACGCGAATACCAGCCGGCCAAGCTGGCCGCGATCGAGGCGCGCTGGACCACCGAAAGCAGCGTGCCGCTCGCGCTGTTCGCCTGGCCCGACGAGCAGGCCGAGACCAACCGCTACGCGGTGGAGGTGCCGCACCTGGGCAGCCTGATCCTCACCCATTCGTGGGACGGCGAGGTCAAGGGACTGAAGGACTTCCCGCGCGACGAACGGCCGCCGGTGAAGATCCCGTTCTTCTCGTTCCGCGTCATGGTGGGGCTGGGCCTGCTGATGCTGGCGCTGGCGCTGGTCGGGCTGTGGCGCTGGAAGCGCGGCACGCTGTTCTCGGGGCGCTGGTACCTGAAGGCGTGGGTGGTGATGATCCCCTCCGGCTTCGTCGCGCTGCTGACCGGCTGGTGGGTCGCCGAGGTGGGTCGCCAGCCCTGGGTCGTGCAGGGCCTGATGCGCACGTCGGAGGCGGCGACGAAGCTCCCGGTAGGCAGCGTGCTGGCGTCGCTGATCACCTTCGTGGTGGTCTACATCGGCATCTTCGGCGCCGGCACCTGGTACCTGTTCAAGCTGTTCCGCGATGGCCCGCTGCCGGCGCCGCAGCGTGTCCAGCCTGCCACGTCCGTGCACGGAAGCCGCCGCCGCACGCCGGCGCGTCCGCTGTCGGCGCCCGATGATCCGATGGAGGATTGACGATGGACTGGGCGACCCTCCTTCCGGTGGTGTGGTTCTTCATCATCGGCTTCGCGGTGATCATGTACGTGCTGCTGGACGGCTTCGTGCTGGGGCTTGGCATCCTGCTGCCGTTCGCCGACGACGAGGACCAGCGCGACCACATGATGAACACCGCCGCGCCGATCTGGGACGGCAACGAGACCTGGCTGGTGCTCGGCGGCGCAGGCCTGATGGCGACCTTTCCGAAGGCCTACGCGGCGGTGCTCTCGGCGTTGTACCTGCCGATCCTGGTCATGCTGATCGCGCTGATCTTCCGCGGCGTGGCGTTCGAGTTCCGCTTCAAGGCGCACACCTCGCGCTGGCTGTGGGGTGTGGCCTTCAGCGTGGGCTCGGTACTCACCGCCTTCGCGCAGGGATTGATCCTGGGCGCGCTGGTCGAGGGCATGCCGCTGACCGGCGGCAAGTACGTGCAGGGCGCGTTCGGCTGGTTCAGTCCGTTCGCGGTGATGACCGCGGTGGCGGTGGTGTTCGGCTATGCGCTGCTCGGCGCGACCTGGCTGATCCTGAAGACCGAGGGGCGGCTGCAGCGGATCGCCTTCGACCTCACCCGCCCGCTGATGCTGGCGGTGATCGGCTTCATGCTGATGGTCAGCGCGTGGCTGCCATTCCTGGATTCGCAGTTGATGGAGCGCTGGTTCACCGGCGCGCACATCCTGTGGCTGTCGCCGGTGCCGATCCTCACCGCGCTCAACGCGATCCTGCTGTGGCGGGCGGTGCTGAAGAACCGCGAAGTGCAGCCGTTCGTGCTCGCGCTGTGCTTCTTCGCGCTGGGCTTCGTCGGCCTGGTGGTGGGCATGTGGCCGAACATCGTGCCGCCCAGCATGAGCATCTGGGACGCCGCCTCGCCGCCGTCCTCGCAGGGCTTCGTGCTGGTCGGCGCGGCGTTCCTGATCCCGGCGGTGCTGGCCTACACCGTGTATTCGTACCGGGTGTTCCGCGGCAAGGTGCTGGCCGGCGAGGGATATCACTAGAGCGGGGACGGGGAGCGGGGAACGTGCAGTCTGCGCGAACCTGGGTCTTCCCGCCCGATGGGTTGTACAGAGCCGGAGCCGCCAGGGCTCCGCCATCTTCGCGTTCCGCGTTTCCTGCTCCCCGTCTCCCGCCCCAATCAGAGCGCCGCGAAAGCATCCCGCGTCAGGTTCTCCGGCTCCCCGCCCGTACACACCACGTCGTCCTCGATGCGGATGCCGCCGTAGGGGCGGAAGGCATCGACGCGCGCCCAGTCGACGTCCCTGGCGGCCGGGTTGGCGCGCAGCTCGTCCAGCAGCATGTCGATGAAGTACAGGCCCGGCTCGATGGTCACCACCATGCCCGGCTCCAGCACGCGGGTCATGCGCAGGTAGGGGTGGCCTTCCGGCCGCGGGATGCTGCCGCCACGCTCGCTCTGCTGGAAGCCGGCCACGTCGTGCACCGCGATGCCGATCGGGTGGCCCAGGCCGTGCGGGAAGAACGCCGACGTCACGCCGCTGGCGACCGCCTCTTCCTCGCCCATGCGGATGAAGCCGTGCTCGCGCAGCACGCCGGCCAGCACGTGATGGGCGTGGATGTGCAGTTCCGGGTAGCTCTGGCCCGCGCGCACCTTGGCGGCGAAGCCGCGCTGCGCCGTGTCGACGCTGTCGATCAGCGCCTGGAACTCGCCGGCGCGGTCGGCGGCGTAGGTGCGGGTGATGTCGCTGGCGTAGCCGGCGCAGCTGGCGCCCGCGTCGATCAGGAACGAGCGGTGCACGGCAGGCGGGCGGCGGTCGAAGTGGGTGTAGTGCAGCACCGCACCGTGCTCGTTGAGGCCGACGATGCTGGCGTAGGGCAGCTCCGCGTCGATCTGGCGAGCGGCGGCGAGGTAGCACATGTGGATGCCGAATTCGCTCTGGCCGTTGCGGAAGGCCATCTCCGCGGCACGGTGCGCGCGCGCGCCGATGCGGTTGGCCTTGCGCATCAGCGCGAGTTCGTAGGGCGTCTTGTAGCTGCGGTGCCAATGCAGGTAGTCGAGCACCGGCTGCGGATTGTTCGCCTCCACACCCTCGATGGACGGGCAGGCCGGGCCGATCACGGCGTTGCGCCCGTCCCTGGGCAGCGCGGCGACGGCGTCGGCCTGGCTGCGCACGACCTCGATGTCGAAGTGCTCCACCCAGTAGCCGCTGGGTGCGGCCGGCACCACGTGCCAGTAGTCGCGCGGCTGCACGAACAGCAGCTTCGGCTTCGCGCCCGGCGCGTACACGAGCCAGCTACCCGGCGCGTCGGTGATCGGCAGCCAGTGGCGGAAGTGCGGGTTGGAGACGAACGGGAAGTCCTGGTCGTCGAGGAACTTGTTGAGCGGCGTGCCCGCGGCGATCAGCAGCCGGTCGAAGCCGCCGATCGCTAGCGCCTGGTCGGCGCGTTCGCGCAGGGTGGCCAGGTGCTGGGTGTAGAGCGGGGCGAGGTTCTCGGTCATGTGGCGTCCTTCTTCGGCGGCAGGCGCAGGCGCCCGTCTTCGGGGGAGTCCACCATGATCGCGCGGCAGCGGGCCGACGGCCAGCCGCAACCCGGCGTCGGGCGCTCAGCCGGGCATGTCGAGCCAGCGCTGCAGCTGCGCGGCCTCGTCGTCGCCGATGGCGATGATGCGGTAGCCCGCCCAGAACTGGCCGGGCGTGGCGGCTTCCTCGTGCCATTGTTCCTGCACGCCGACCTCGATCGTCGGCGGCGTGTCGCCGAGGCCGGGCAGCGGCAGACGCAACTGGTAGATGGCCTCGTTGCGCGGCGCCTGGCTGCCGATCAGCAGCATGCCGCTGGCCGACAGGTTGCCCAACTGGCCCATGCGCCGGCCGCTGATCGCATCGACCACTTCGGCGGCGATGTTGACCGGCTTGCGATGGGCGCGGCGGCTTTCCTGCGGATTGGGCGTCACGAACGGGCTCCGGGCATCGGGTTGGCCTGGCGCAGGCTGTCGGCCAGCGAGCGCAGGGCGCGGTCCAGGTCGGTCTCGTTAACGGCCGGAAGTTCGCGCACTTTACCCGCACCGATGGCCTGCGCCAGTTCCGCCAGGCTCATTTCCTCCGCGCGCTGTCCCTGGCGCGTGACGAACAGGCCGCGCGCGGCGCGCGGGGAATACCAGGCCAGCTTGCGGCGGACCCGGTTGCCGCCGGCCTCGGTGAACTCGAACCAGCCGCCGGTGTGCTGGCCCAGGCGCTGGTGCAGGCGCAGGGCTTCGGCCGACGGGACGACCGGCGCGGCCTGCGCCGGCGTGCCGGGTTCGTCCGAGCCGCGGCGTTGTTTCAGGCGCATCGCCAGGCCGGTCAGCCCAGGGCCATCGGCGTCGTGCAGCATCGCGCCCGCACCGATCAGGCGTTGCGCGACCTGGGTGGCCTCCTCGCCGTGCATGCCGATCTGCTGCAGTCCCGCGACCAGCTCGGCCTGCAGGGTCTCCAGGTTGCCGGGCGGCAGGCGGCCGAGCAGCTGGTCGGTGATCACCAGGCGGCGGGCGAAGGTGTCGCTCTGCTCGCCATGGCGCAGCAGGGTCAGCGCGAGCACGTCCGACCAGGCGTGCTCGAGCAGCGCGCGCAGCGCGGCGCGGGGCGGCGCCTTGGCCAGCAGGCCGGCGAGCAGTTCGTTGGCGCGCTGGCGCGCCTGCTCCAGCCGCTCGCGGCCCTGCATGGCTTCGACGTGGCGCCGCTCGGAAATGTGCGCCTTGCGCTGCAGCGGAGCGAGCTGGCTTTCCAGTTCCGCGCGCAGTTCGGCGTACAGCGCCGCCGTGGGCGGCTCGCTGTCGAGGCGGGCGAGCAGCGGTTCCAGCACGAGGCCGCCATCGCTGCCGTCGATCCAGTCGCGTGCGGCTTCGAGCAAGGCGTCGAGCAGTCGGCGGGCCGGCTGCTCGGAGCTGTCGAAGAAACTGCCATCGATCACTGCGGCGGCGAGCATCGGCAACTGGACGCGGTCGAGCAACGCCTGCGCGGAGGAGGACGGCGGCAGCTGGTGGTGCAGGGTCTCAAACAGCCGCGCCAACAATTCCAGCGCATCGTCGGCGTCCGGACCGGGCAGCAGGGGCACCGCATCCATCGGTTGCCCGGCGTTGAGCTGGTCGATCAGCGCCTCGCGCAGCCGTTGCGCGTGCCGCAGCGCGGCGTCGGCGTGGCGGCCGCGCTGACGCTGCAGGGCGAGCACGGCGGCCTGCAGTTCGTCGGGACTGGCGAAGCGTGCATGGCCGGAAACCGGACGCGGGCCGCGCTGGCGGGCGAGCAGTTCGCGCAGGCCGCCGGAGCGCGCCGGTGCCGGCTCGGTCGCGGGTGCGGCGGGCAGCGGGCGCTGGCGGCGGGGCGGCCGCGGCCCGCGCGGCAGCGGAAACGGCCGCAGCCGGGGCAGGATGCCGGCAGCGGCGAGATGGTTGTTGATTACCTCGTGCAGTGGCGTCAGGCCCTGGATCAGGCGCCCTTCGACGGCCTGCAGCAGCAGCAGGTGGTGTTCGGCGGGCAGGCCGAGTGCGGCGCTGGAATCGCGGAAGGCCTTGGCCATCGCCTGCGGCCCCAGCGGCATCGATTCGCTTTCCAGCGGCGGCGTCCCGACCAGCACCGCCAGCCGGTAGCCCAGCTCCACCAGCAGCGGGCCACCGCGCGCCGCGCTGCGCGCGACCAGCTGGTCCAGAGCGCCGGTCATCTCGTGCTCCAGCGGATCGAGCAGGCTCAGGGTCAGGCGTGCCGACGGCGCCTTGGCGGCGGCCGGCTGCGCGCCCAACTGCAGCAGCGCCTGGTCGATGCAGTCGATGAAGCGCTGCTCGAACGCCTGCCGCTCCGACACCAGCCGCTGGCGCGTCGCCTGGTAGCGCTGCTGCTCGATGTGGCTGCGGGTGCGGGCCGCGTGCTCGTGCAGCGCGCGGTCGAAATCGCCCAGGCAGACCTTCAGTGGTTCGGACAGCCATTCCCGGCAGAGCAGCCGGATCTCGTCGATCAGCTGGCGCGTCTTCGCCGGCCAGTGCGCCGGTGGGGCGCCTGCGCCCGGGCGATGCCGGTCCGGTTGTTCGACATCCATGGAGAGCCTTGCCGTGCCGCGATGCCTGCGAGTCTATGCCGATGACGCAGGCACGTCATCGGCGGCCATTCAGGCACGCTGCAGCCACTGCACCAGGGTCTGTGCATCCTCGGGCGCGATCGCGATGATGCGGTAGCCGACCCACACCTGGCCGGCATTGGCGGCCTGGTGCCACTGCTCCTGCAGGCCCAGTTCGATCGCGCTTGCCGCACCCTCGCCCAGCGGCAGGCGCACCTGGAACACGGCCTCGCTGCGCGGGCGGTCCGGGGCGATCAGCAGCACGCCGGTGGAGGACAGGTTGCACAGGTGACCCAGCGGGCGGGCGCTGATCGCATCGGTGACCAGCGGCGAGGCGGCCGCACGCTTGCGCGGCGCACGGCGCTGTTCGAGTGGGATGACCTGTGCGGTCATGCGCGCGCGGTGGGGCGCTGCAGGCTGCCGGTGAGGGCGCGCCAGGCGCGGTCGAACAGGCCGTCGCGCGGCGCCATCACTTCGCGCACGCGGCCGCTGGCGATCGCCGCAGCCAGCTCGCGCAGGTTCATCTCGGCCACGCGCTGGCCGCGCCGGTTGACGAACAGGCTGTTGCCCGAGAGCGGCGAGAACCAGGCCAGCTTGCGCCGCGAGGCGGCGCCGGTCGCCGGGTCGATGAACTCGAACCAGCTGCCGAAGGGCAGTTGCCGCAGGCGGTTGTGGATGCGCGCCTCCTGCGGACCCAGCGGCGGCTCGGACGCCGGCGCGGCGGCCGGGCGGGCTTCCTGTCCGCGCTGCTCGCCCAGGCGCTGGCGCTGCTTCAGGCGCAGGGCAAGGTCGGTGGCGCTGGGCGGCTCGACGGCCGCCGCATAGGCGGCGAGGGCGGGCATGTCGGCTGGTGCGGCCGGTGCGGCCGGCGCCGGCATGGCGACCGGCTCGCCCGGCTTGGCAGCCTCCGCGTCGCCGCCGATCAGCCGCTGTGCAACCTGTTCGGCCTCTTCGGCCTGCATGCCGATCTGCTGCAGGTGGTCTTCCACGGCCAGGCGCAGGGCCAGCGGATCGTCCACCGGCAGGCGGCCGAGCAACTGGTCGGTCAGCCGCAGCCGTTCGGCGAAGGCCTCGCTTTCCTCGCCGTGGCGCAGCAGCGCCAGCGCCAGCACGTCCGACCAGGCGCGATCGAGCAGGGCGCGCAGCAGGCCGCGCGGAGTGGTTTCGGCGAAGCGTGCCGCCAGCACCGCGGTCGCGCGCTGGCGCGCCAGGTGCAGGCGCTCGCGGCCCTGCATCGCCTCGACCTGGCGGCGTTCGGTGACCTGCGCCTTGCGGCTGAGCTGGGCCAGGTGATGGCGGATGTCGGCCAGCAGGCTGGTGTACAGGCCCGCGCTGGGTGCCTCGCGCTGCGCACGGGCGACCAGGCGGCTGAGCTGCGCGGCCAGGTCCGGGTCGATGTCCTTGCCGTCGCCCCAGTCGTTGGACGCCTCGGCCAGGGTGCCCAGCAGGTGCCGCGCTGGGTGTTCGGCCTGCTCGAAGAAGCTGCGGTCGCTCATCGCCACGCGCAGGATCGGCACCTGCAGGTCGCCGAGCAGCGCGGTGGCGCCCGGCCCCTGGTGCAACTGCTGGCCGAGCTGCTCGAACAGCCGCGCGACCAGTTCCACGGTGTCGTCCTGCTCCGGGCTCAGGCTGGTGCGCGCGGCACCCGCCGGCTTGCCCGTGTTGAGATGGGCCAGCAGTTCCTCGCGCAGGCGCTGCGCGCTGCGCAGTTCGCGGCTGGCGCGGTCGGTCACCTGGACCAGGTGGCGCTGCAGGGCGCCCAGCGCGGCTTCCAGCTCGCCCGGCGTGGCGGCCGGTCCGCTGGCGGCGTGGGCTTCGCCGGCGCGCTGGCGTGCCAGCAGGTCGCGCAGGGTTTCCAGCACAGCGATGGGTTCGTGGCTGGCGGCCGGAGCGGCCTGCGCCGCGTCGGCGACCGGAGCGGCCGGCGCCTTCATCGACGGCGGCGCCGGCGGTGCGTTGGCCGGGCGCGCGCCGGCGAAGGCACGTAGGTGCGGCAGGATGCCGTCGGCCAGCAGGTAGGCGTTGGTCGCCTCGTACAGGGCCGGCAGCATGGCCGCCAGCTTGCGTTCGAGTGCCTGCACCAGCAGCAACTGGTGGTCCGGCGGCAGGTCCAGGGCCGGCATGGCCCGGCGCACCGCCGTGGCCAGGTTGTGCGGCGACGCCGGCATCGCCTCGCCTTCCAGCGGTGGCGCACCGACCAGCACGGCCATGCGGTAGGAAAGCTCCGCCAGCACCGGGCCGGTATGCGCCTCGCCGCGCGAGGCCAGTTGCTCGAGCGCGGCGTTGAGTTCGTGTTCGTGTCGGCCCAGCAGGCTCAGCGAGGGCGTGACGGCCAGATCGTCGGACGTCTCGTCGACTTCGCCCAGCCGCGCGAAGCTGTCGTCCAGGTGCTCCGACACCCGCCGCAGGAAGGCGGCGCGATGGCTGCGGACCATGGCGCGGCTGTCGAAGCAGCGCTGCTGATCGAGATGGCTGCGCGAGCGCTCGGCCTGCTGGTACAGGCTGTCGTCCAGCGCATCCAGTCCTGCCATGAGCGCTGGCTCCAGCCGCGCATCGCACAATCCGCGCAGGCCGGCCAGCAGGCGCTGGACGCGCAGGGGCAGGTGCTGCAAGGCCCGATCGTCCGACCCGGGCGTGGCGGCCAGGTGCTGCCTTTGCTCGACATCCATGACGCAGTTCTCGGATTCTTGACGTCCGCTAGTGTATGCGCGCGTCAGCCGGTCTGCCATAGGCCGGTCAGGCCATGCCGTGTCCGGAACAAACCAGCCCAGCCACAGGCTAGTCCAGGAACAGCCCGATCAGGTCGTTGAGGAAGCGCTGGCCCAGCGGGGAAGGCTGCAGACGGTCCGGCAGATCCTGCAGCCAGCCGCGCGCGCGGGCCTGGGCGAGGGCCGGGGCGATGCGCTCCGGCGCCAGGCCGGTCCGCTCGGCGAAGGCGTCCAGCGGCACGCCGTCATGCAGCCGCAGCGCGTTGAGCATGTACTCGAACGGCAGTTCCGCCGGTTCGACCGGCCCGTCGCCGCCGATGCGCGTCGGGCCGCCGGCGGCCTCCAGGTAGCTGCGCGGGTGGCGGCTCTTCCAGCGGCGGCGGACCTGGCCGGCGGCCGTGTCGGTGAGCTTGCCGTGCGCGCCGGCGCCGATGCCCAGGTAATCCCCGAATGCCCAGTAGTTCAGGTTGTGCCGGCAGCGCCGGCCCGGGCGGGCGTAGGCGGAGATTTCGTACTGGCCGTAGCCGGCCTCGGCCAGGCGCGCCTCGCAGGCTTCCTGCATCGCCCAGGCGTGGTCGTCGTCGGGCAGCGGCGGCGGGTTGGCGGCGAAGGCGGTGTTGGGTTCGAGCGTGAGCTGGTAGTGCGAGATGTGCGTGGGTGCCAGCGCGACGGCGCGTTCCACGTCGGCCAGCGCGCCTTCCAGCGATTGCTGCGGCAGCGCGTACATCAGGTCCAGGTTGAGGTTGGCGTAGCCGGCGTCCTGCGCCGACTTCACCGCCGTTTCGGCCTCGCTGGCTGAATGAATGCGGCCCAGCCGCTTGAGCTTGTCGTCGTCGAAACTCTGGATGCCGAAGGACAACCGGTTGACGCCTGCCGCGAGATAGCCGTCGAAGCGGCCGTGCTCGACCGTGCCCGGATTGGTCTCGAGGGTGATCTCGCAGTCGTCCACGAACGGCAGGCGTGCGCGGGCGCCCTCCAGGAAGCGGGCGACGTGTTCGGGCGCGAACAGGCTGGGCGTGCCGCCGCCGAAGAACACGCTGACGATCGGGCGGCCGTGTGCGGCGGCGCCGAAGTCGGCCAGGTCGGCGTCGAGGTCGGCCAGCAGGGTATCGACGTAGATGGCGTAGGGCGGCTCGCCGCGCAGGCCATGCGAGTTGAAGTCGCAATACGGGCACTTCTTCACGCACCAGGGCATGTGCACGTACAGCGCCAGCGGCGGCGCGATCAGCGGCATGGCTAGTGCGATGCGCCCAGCTGGTCGTGCAGCCGGGCCAGCGCCTGGCCGCGATGGCTCAGGCGGTTCTTCAGCGCCGGGTCGAGCTCGGCCGCGGACAGCGCCTGGCCCTCGGGCAGGAACAGCGGGTCGTAGCCGAAGCCGCCGTCGCCGCGCTCGGCGTCCAGCACGCGACCGTGCCAGCGGCCTTCGGCGATCAGCGGCGCCGGGTCATCGGCGTGGCGCAGCAGCACCAGCACGCAGATGAAGAAGGCGCCGCGGCGTTCGGCCGGCACGCCTTCGAGCGCATGCAGCAGCTTGGCGCGATTGGCCGGCGCGTCGCCGTGGGTGCCGGCGTAGCGGGCCGAGTACAGGCCGGGCGCGCCATCCAGGTGTTCGACGCACAGGCCCGAGTCGTCGGCCAGCGCGGGCAGGCGCGTGATGCGCGCGGCATGGCGCGCCTTGAGGAGCGCGTTCTCGACGAACGTGGTGCCGGTTTCCTCGATGTCGAGCACGCCCAGGCTGCCCTGGGTCACCACCTCGAAACCGCTGCCGGCGAGCAGCGAGCCGAACTCGGCGAGCTTGCCGCGGTTGCCGCTGGCCAGCACCACGCGCCGCACGGATCAGCCCTCCGCCAGCGCGGCACGTTGCGCGGCGACCAGTTCGGCGACACCCTTCTCGGCCAGCGCCAGCATGGCGTCCATTTCCTCGCGGCGGAACGCATGGCCCTCGGCGGTGCCCTGCACCTCGATGAAGCCACCGCCGTCGTTCATCACCACGTTCATGTCGGTATCGCAGGCCGAGTCCTCGGCGTAGTCCAGATCGAGCACCGGCACGCCCTTGTAGACGCCTACCGACACCGCGGCCACCGCGCCGACGACCGGGTTGCGCTTCAGGTTCTCGCGCTTCATCAGGAAGTTCACCGCGTCGACCAGCGCGACATAGGCGCCGGTGATCGCCGCGGTGCGCGTGCCGCCGTCGGCCTGCAGCACGTCGCAGTCCAGCGTGATCACGCGCTCGCCCAGCGCCTGGCGGTTGACGCAGGCGCGCAGCGAGCGGCCGATCAGCCGCTGGATCTCCAGCGTGCGGCCGCCCTGCATGCCGCGCGCGGCTTCGCGCTGCGTGCGCGTGCCGGTGGCGCGCGGCAGCATGCCGTACTCGGCAGTGATCCAGCCCTCGCCCTTGCCGCGCAGCCACGGCGGCACGCGGTCCTCGATGCTGGCGGTGCACAGCACGCGGGTGTCGCCGAAGCTCACCAGCACCGAGCCCTCGGCATGGCGGGTGTAGCGTCGTTGCAGCGTCACCGGGCGCAGCTGGTCGCTGGCGCGGCCGCTCGGGCGGGTCATGGTCATGCGGGCCTTGAGGTTGGGCAGGCGGGATACGAGAGTTTACCATTGCGGCTCCTCCCCCCGACCGCAAGGCTCGACGCATGATCCGCAGCATGACGGCCTACGCCAGCGCCGACATCCAGGGCCCCGCCGGCGCACTCAGCTGCGAGCTGCGCACCGTCAACCATCGCTATCTGGAGCTCAGTCCGCGCCTGCCGGAGGAGTTGCGCGGATTCGAACCGGCGCTGCGCGAACGCGTCGCCGCGCGGCTGTCGCGCGGCAAGGTGGATCTCACCGTGCGCCTGCGCGGCGGCGAGGCGCGCGGCGAGTCGCTGGAAGTGGACGAGGTGACGCTCGGCCGCCTGGCCACGCTCAACCGCGAGCTGGCCGGGCGCTTTCCCGGCATGCAGGTGCAACTGACCGAACTCTTGCGCTTCCCGGGCGTGCTGCGCCAGGCCGAGACCGATCCGGACGCACTGCAGGCGGCGCTGTTCGACGTGCTCGACCGCGCGCTGGACGCGCTCAGTGCGACGCGTGAGCGCGAGGGCGCCCAGCTCGAATCGATCCTGCGCGACAAGCTCGACGCCATCGAGCGCATCGTCGGCCAGGTGCGCGAATGGATGCCGGAGATCCGCACCGCGCTGCGCGCGCGCCTGGAGGCACGCCTGGCCGACCTCAAGCAGCCTGCCGATCCCGGCCGGCTGGAACAGGAGCTGGTGCTGCAGGTCACCCGCAGCGACGTCGACGAGGAACTCGACCGCCTCGCCACGCACGTCGCCGAGACCCGCCGCGTGCTCGGCCTGAAGGAGCCGGTCGGCCGCCGTCTGGATTTCCTGATGCAGGAATTCAACCGAGAAGCCAACACGCTCGGCTCCAAGTCGGTCGACGCGCGGAGCACCAATGCTGCGGTGGAGTTGAAAGTGCTGATCGAGCAGATGCGCGAGCAGGTGCAGAACATCGAGTAGCGCGGGCGACGGCCAACTTCTGGCCGGATGCGGAGCCGGCGCAGGCCGGCTTCGTGACGCTGCGGAGCTAGTCCTCGGAGGCCTGCGCCACCTGGCGCTGGATGGTGTCCAGGTAGGCGTCGAGTTCCTGCACGCTCGCGAATACCTCGCGCACCGGCACGGCCTTGACGATGTCGAAGACCTTGCGCACCTGCGGCTGCGGGTCGAGCACCAGGGTGTGCCCGCCGCGCTCGCGCATGCCTTTGCGCGCCTTGGCGAAGCTGCGCAGGCCGGCGCTGCTGATGTAATCGAGCGCGGCCAGGTCGAGGACCAGCGTGCCGCCTGGGGCGATGCCGGGCAGCAGGCTTTGTGCCGCCTCGTCGAAGGCGCCGAAGGTGGTGGCGTCCAGGCGGCCGTGCAGGCGCATCGTGGCGCGCTCCGGGGTGGAATGCTCGGTATGGATGCTGAGGCTCATGCGATGGTCACATCCTGTTCGTTGGGGAAATGGAGGCGCAGGTGGTTGCCGCTGGCGTCGTGCGAGTAGTCCATCTCGCTGACCATGGCGCGCACCAGGTGGATGCCCAGCCCGCCGACCTCGTCGCGGTCGGCCAGGTCGCCGGGCAGTTCGGCCGGCGGGGCGGCGGTCGGGTCGAACGCGACGCCATCGCTGTGCAGTTCGACCACGATGGCGTCGCCGGCGGCGCGCAGCTGCAGCCCGATAGTGCCCTCGCGCTCGTCGGGATAGCCGTGCTGGACGATGTTGACCATCATCTCCTCCAGCACCAGTTGCACGTCGTTGCGGACGGCCTCGCTGACACCGGCGTGATGCAGCGATTGGTCGCAACGGGCGATCGCGTCGAACACGTCCGGCACGGTGTTGCGCACGGCCAAGGTCAGCACGGGTTCGGTCCTCCCGGGGTCGGGCTGAAGCCAGTTGAGCGCGAGCACGGTGATGTCGTCCGCCTGGCTGGCCTCGCCGACGAAGCGGTCCACGTCGGCCAGCAGCCGGCTCGTATAGCCTGCAGCCGTCGCCGGCTGCGGCGGATCGACCAGGCTCTCGAGCATGCGCTGGGTGCCGAACATGGCCTGTTCGCGGTTGGCCGCTTCGGTGATGCCGTCGGTATAGATCAGCAAGGTTTCCCCCGGCTGCAGGGTGATCTGTTCGACGGGGTAGCTCGCCTCGTCGTCCAGGCCGACCGCCGGGCCGGTTTCGAACTCGAGCAGGCGCGCGGTGGCGCCGCCGCAGAGCACCGGCGGCTCGTGGCCGGCGCTGGCCAGCGCCAGCGTTCCGTCCTGGGTGTCGAGCACGCCGCACAGCAGGGTGACGAACATGCAACTGTCGTTGTTGCGGCACAGCTCCTGGTTGAGCAGCCGCAGCAACTGCTCGGGCGCGCGGCTGCGCGGCGCGAGCGCCTTGGCCAGGGTGATGGTGCGCGCCATGAACAGGGCCGCGGGAATGCCCTTGTCCGACACGTCGCCGACCAGGATGCAGAAGCGCCGCTCGTCCAGCATGAAGTAGCTGTACAGGTCGCCGCCCACGGCGCGGGCGGGTCGCAGGGCCGCGTGCAACTCGAAGTTCGGGCAATGCGCGTCCAGGTAGTGTTCCTTGGGCAACAGCGCGGTCTGGATCTGGTGTGCGATCTCCAGTTCGCTCGCCAGGCGCTGCTGCTCGCGCGTCGCCTCGGTCAGCCGACGCAGGTGCGCCGCCAACTGGTGGCGCATCTGGTCGAACGACTCGGTCAGGCGCCCGATCTCGTCCTGCCATCGCGTGGCGGGCAGGTCGAAGTCCAGCTCGCCGCGCGCCACATGTTCGGCGCGATGCGCGAGCACGCCCAGCGGCGCCAGCGTGCGCCGGAGGGTCACCACCGTGATCAGCGCGATGCCCGCCAGCGCCAGCACGCCCAGCACGAGGCCGGTCAGGAAGAGCTTGCGTACGTCGGCGTAGATGCGCGCCTCGGGCATCGCCAGTCCCAGCGACCAGAAGGTGCCGCGGATCGGGGAGGGGTAGACCCACACCGGCCCGCCGGGCGCGTCGGCCAGCCGGACCGGCGCACCGTCCTGGCGCGCCATCGCCTGCAACAGTGCCGGCGCGCCGTTGCGCCCGACCAGTGCGACGTGGTCATGGGCCAGGTAGCGACCGTCGCTGCCCAGCACGAAGGTATAGGCGCCCGCAGGCTTGCGCAGCGTGTCGAGGATGTTCTGCAGCCATTCGAGGGTGACGTCGGCGTTCACCAGGCCGATCGCGCGGTGCTGGCGATGGACCACCACCGAATAGTTCACCAGCAGGCGCTGCCGCGAGCGCGAAAAGAAAGGGTGCTGCCAGCAGCCGGCGTCGCAGGCCATGCCGCCGAGGAACCAGTACTGCTCCCAGTAGCGGGTCGGGTCGCTGGCGAGGTTGCGCTGCTGCAGCTTGCCGTCGCGGTCGCGGCTGACGAACGGCGCCATGGTGGGCGCGTGCCCGTCGACCGGCGCCGGCGCGATCGCCAGGCCGGCGATGTCGGCGTTGGCCTGCAGGCTGTCCCGCAGCAGCGCGCCGATGTCACGCGTACCCGAACCGGAGAGGGAGGCCAGCAACTGCGTGGTGGCCGCGACGCGGCCCAGCCGGGATTCGATGCGATCGGCGGCGGCCCGGGAAAGCGCCATGGCCTCGCCGTGGGCGTGCGCGAGGATCTGCGTACGCGTGCGCACGAACAGCGTCGTGCCGACGACGACCAGCACGAGCACGGAGCCGGCCAGCAACCATAGGGCCAGCCGTGAAGCGATGCTGCGCCACGCCATTGCGATCCCCTGTGCAACGGCGGCATCAGGCCACGGTCCGCCGTGCGTCACAAGATTTCCCGCGGGCATGCCGGCGAGGATGTGACGGAGTTCTCGCTAACGCCCGCGCGGGCTTGACGCCCGGGGCAGCGGACGAGGGGCGGGGCGGACGGCACGTCCACCCTTATACTGCGTGGATGACCGCCAACTTTCCTGTCTCGATGCCCCGCTCGTGGGGGCCTTCCGCCCCTCGCTGCTTTCGTCCGGTGGCGATCCCGGGCGCGCGGACCTGGCATTCCCATGTCGGTTGAGCCGGGCACGCTGTTCATCGTCGCCGCCCCTTCCGGGGCCGGCAAATCCACGCTGGTCAACGCGCTGCTCGAGCGCGAGCCGACGATCTCGCTGTCGATCTCGCACACCACGCGCCCGCCGCGGGTGGGCGAGGAGTACGGGCGCCACTATTACTTCGTCGAGCGCGATGAGTTCGAGCGGCAGATCGCCGCCGGCACGTTCCTCGAGCATGCCGAAGTGCACGGCAACTTCTACGGCACGTCGCTGGCGACGGTGCAGGGCCTGCTCGACCAGGGCCGCGACGTGCTGCTGGAAATCGACTGGCAGGGTGCGGCGCAGATCCGCCGGGCCAAACCCGACTGCGTCAGCGTATTCATCCTGCCGCCCTCGCGCGCCGAACTGGAGCGCCGGCTGCGCGGGCGCGGCTCGGACGCACCGGAGGTGATCGAGCGGCGCCTGCACAATTCGCGCGAGGAGATCGCCCATGCGCACGAATTCGACTACATCGTCGTCAACGACGGTTTCGACGAGGCGTTGGGCGACCTGCAGGCCATCGTGCGGGCGGTACGGCAGCGGGGCGCGCTGCAGTGGAAGCGGCACGAGGCGCTGATCGCCGAGCTGCTCGCCTGAGCCTGACGCATCCTTGCGGGGGAGAGGCAAGGCTGGCTTGGCATTCACCGCTCGGCTACCTTTATCCGCTTATGACCGCCCCCGCCGCCCCCTCCGAACCCCTGGTGCGCGTCCGTGGCCTGACCACGGTGCTCAACGGCAAGACCATCTTCGACGCGCTGGATCTGGACATTCCGCGCGGCAAGGTGACGGCCATCATGGGCCCCAGCGGTACTGGCAAGACCACGCTGCTCAAGCACATCACCGGGCAGATGCGCGGTGACGCGGGCAAGGTGCTGGTCGACGGGCAGGACGTGCCGGAGCTTTCGCGCGAGAAGCTGTTCGCGCTGCGCGAGAAGATCGGCTACCTGTTCCAGAACTCGGCGCTGCTGACCGATTTCGACGTGTTCGAGAACGTCGCCTTTCCGCTGCGCCAGCACACGCAGCTGCCGGAGGTGCTGATCCGCAACATCGTGCTGACCAAGCTGCAGGCGGTCGGCCTGCGCGGCGCGGCCGGCCTGATGCCGGCCGAGCTTTCCGGCGGCATGGCGCGGCGCGTGGCGCTGGCGCGGGCGATCGTGTTCGATCCGATGCTGATCCTCTACGACGAGCCGTTCGTCGGCCTGGACCCGATCGCGTTGAGCCAGGTGCTCAAGCTCATCCGCACGCTCAACGAGACGCTCGGCATCACCAGCGTGCTGGTGGCGCACGAGCTGGACGCGATCAAGCAGGTGGCCGACCTGGTCTACCTGATCGCCAACGGCAAGGTGGTGGCCCAGGGTGATCCGAAGACCATCGCCGACGATGGTTCGCCATGGACTCGGCAATTCTTCGGCGGCGCGATCGACGGCCCGGTACCGTTCCAGTATCCCGCCGGCGACTACGCGCAGGCGCTGGGCCTGACCGGAGCCAAGGCATGAGCGCACAGCCGCAACGCAACGTGATCACCAACGCCCTGGCGCAGATCGGCGACGCGGGCCTGTTCCTGCTGACCCTGCTGGCGGCGGTGCCGCGCAGCCTGAAACACGCGCGCGAAACGGTGCGCCAGCTGTGGTTCGTCGGCGCGATGAGCCTGACCATCATCATGGTCTGCGGCCTGTTCGTCGGCATGGTGCTGGGCCTTCAACTCTATTACGTGCTGTCGATCTTCGGCGGCACCGCGGCCAGCGGTACGGTGGTGGCGATCGCAATCTACCGCGAGCTCGGTCCGGTGGTCACCGCACTGCTGTTCGCCGGCCGCGCCGGCACGTCCATTACCGCCGAGATCGGCCTGATGCGCGCCACCGACCAGCTCGCCGCGATGGAGATGATGGCGGTCGACCCGATCGCCTATGTCGCGGTGCCGCGCTACCTGGCCGGACTGATCGCCATGCCGCTGCTCTGCGCGGTGTTCTGCGCGCTGGGCATCTTCGGCGGACACCTGGTCGGCGTGACCTGGCTGGGCATCGACAACGGCACGTTCTGGTCGAACATGACCGCCACCGTCGATGTCTGGAAGGACGTGGTCAACGGCATCCTGGTCAAGAGCCTGGCGTTCGGTGCGGTGGTCTCGCTGATCGCCGTCTACCAGGGCTACACCACGCCGCCGACCAGCGAAGGCGTGGCCTACGCCACCACCCGCACCGTGGTCGCCTCGTCCATCGCGATCCTCGCGCTGGACTTCGTGCTGACCGCTTTTCTCATGTGAGGACCTGAGCCGTGAGCCAGAGAAATTCCTATGCCGTGGGCACCGGCCTGTTCATCGTGCTCGGCTTCGCCGCGCTGGCCTACCTGGCGACGCAGACCACCTCGGTGGCCAACACGCACCAGGGCGCGAGCTACACGGTCGAGGCGCACTTCGCCAACATCGGCCAGCTCAAGGAGCGCGCGCCGGTGAAGATCGCCGGCGTGCGCGTGGGCCAGGTGAGCTCGATCACGCTCGATCCCAAGCAGGAAGCGGCCGACGTGAAGCTGTCGATCGACCAGGCGTACAGCCACATCCCGGACGACTCGATCGCCACGATCTTCACCAGCGGCCTGCTCGGCGACCAGTACGTCGGTATCGAGTACGGCAGCTCGAAGAAGGAGCTGGCCGACGGCGGCACGCTGGCGCGCACCAAGCCGGCGCAGCAACTGGAGGAGATGCTCGGCAAGTTCTTCGGTGCCGGCGGCGTGGCCGACAACCTCGGCGGCAGCTACTCGCTGAAGGCGCGCTTCAGCAACGTCGGCGCACTGTCGGTGGGCGCGCCGGTGAAGATGGCGGGCGTGCCGATCGGCAGCGTTGCCGCCGTGCTTGCCGATCCTGCCAAGCTGGACGCCGAGGTCATCCTCTCGATCGACAAGAAATACGACCAGATTCCCGACGATTCGGCCGCCGCTGTGTTCACCAGCGGTTTGATCGGCACCCAGTACGTTGCGATCCAACCCGGCGGCTCGCCGGAGTTCCTCAAGAACGGTGACGAGATGGTGCTGACCCAGTCGGCCATGCAGCTCGAAGACCTTATCGGCAAGTTCCTGGTCAACGGCTCGCCAGCCGAGAAGAAGGACGCGTCCAACGACACCCCCGCCGGCAAGCACTGAGTATCGCCGGCATCCCACAAGGAGTTTTCCCCATGTTGCGCACTCTGGCTTTCGCCATGGCCATCGCGTTCGGCACCGTGGCCGCCTCTCCCGTGCTGGCCCAGGATGCCGCCGCGCAGGCGCCGGCTGCCCAGCAGACCCCGGAGCAGATAGTCAAGGAAATCGCTCACCAGCTCGATACCACCATCGCCGGCCACCGCGATGAACTGAAGAACGACAAGGAAAAGTTGATCAGCGTGATCGACGATGTGTTCCTGCCGCACTTCGACATCGACTATGCCTCCATCCTGGTGCTCGGCCGGCATGCCAAGGAGGCCACGCCTGAGCAGCGCGAGCGCTTCGCCAAGGCGTTCTACAACTCGATCACCCACCGCTACGCCGAAGGCCTGCTCAACTACACCAAGGGCGCGGTGCAGGTGCTGCCCTTCAGTGGAGACCTCTATGACAAGCGCACCGTGGTGCGCACCCAGGTCGTGCTCGACGACGGCAAGAAGCTCTCGGTGGACTACGCCTTCCGCAAGAGCAAGGACGGCGAGTGGAAGGCCTACGACGTGATCATCGAAGGCATCTCCTACGTCACCAACTACCGTAACCAGGTCGACGCGGAGGTGCGCAAGGTCGGCATCGAGAAGCTGATCGCCAACCTGGAAAGCCAGGGCGAGAAGGCGCTGGAAACCATGGACAAGGACAGCAAGGCCTCGTGAGCGCGGCCACGTTCCAGCTCCAGCGCACGGCGCCGGGCACGCTCGGCGTCAGTGGCGTGCTGAGTTTCGACACGGCCGCCGCCGCACTGAAGGCGATCGGCGCGGCGCTGACTGCCGAGCCGGTGGCGCGGCTCGACCTCGCCGGCGTCGAGCGCAGCGACAGTGCCGGGCTGGCCTGCGTGCTGGCGGCGCAGGCGCAGGCCCGGCAACTGGGCCGTACGCTGGTCGTGGAAAACATGCCCGAGGGCATGCGCGCGCTGGCGCAGGTGTGCGAGGTCGACGTGCTGGTCGGCTGAGCGCCTGACGCTTGCAGAAAAAAAAGGGGCCCGCCGGGGCCCTTTTTTCGTTGGTGGGCCGGGGCACGCCTACTGCTTGTGCTCGCCCGAGTCCGGGTGCTTGTTCTCCCACTGGTGCTGCTCGTCCAGCAACTGCTCGGGATCGAAGTTGTCGTCGTTCAGGCCCTGCATCTGCTGGATCACTTCGGCCGGCGGGTTGCCGTCGTAGATCTGGTACAGGCGGCGCTGGCGGTAGGCGTCGCGCATGAACACATACGGATCGTAGGCCGATTCGAGGAAGCTCTCCGCATCGATGCCGCGCGAGCGCAGCGTCACCAGGTACATCAGTTGCGGCAGGTACTGCTGGCCGTACTTGTAGTCGTGCGTGCGCGCGTAGATCGACAGCGGATCGAAGAAGTAGCTGTCCACCGGCATGCGCCACACGTCGCGCACGGTGGTCGGGCCGATCAGCGGCAGCACCAGATAGTCGCCGTCGGGCACGCCCCAGCGCGCCAGGGTCACGCCGAAGTCGTTGTCCTCCAGCGGGATGCCGAGCTGGCTGGCCGGGTCGAAGAAACCGCCCAGGCCCAGCGTGAGGTTGACCAGGAAGCGCCCGGTGCTCTGCAACGCCTGCTTGGGCCGCGCCTGCAGCAGGTCGTTGGCGACCGTGATCGGCATGCGCAGGTTGGTGAAGAAGTCGCTGACCGAGCGGCGCACCGGCGGATTGGTCACCTTGCGGTAGCCCACCGCGACCGGGCGGATCACCGCCTTGTCCAGCGAGTCGTTGAACGCGTAGACCTTGCGGTTGAACTTCTCCAGCGGATCGTCGGTGCGCGGCTTGGCGATGGTGCAGCCGGCCAGCAGCGCCAGGGCGACCAGCGGCAGCAGGCGGCTTGGGGAAAGACGGGGCAGGGAGAGCATCGGTGGGCAGGATCCGCTACGGGTACCGCAAAAGTGTACCGCCTGGTTTTATATTTTGTCAGTCAGGCGGATCGGCGCCGGTGGCCGGCGATCGAACCGCGCATGATACGCGCATGCCGCATTGCCAGCCAAGCCGCCGCTCCGCTACACTTCGCCCTCTCTAAGTTGCCTTTGTGCTTGAGGATTTCGCATGGCCCGCATTACCGTGGAAGATTGCCTCGAGGTGGTGGACAACCGCTTCGAGCTGGTGCTGATGGCGACCAAGCGCGCCCGCCAGCTGGAAAAGGGCGCCGAGCCCGCGGTCAACCCCGACCACGACAAGCCCACGGTGCTCGCCCTGCGCGAGATCGCCGATCGCCGCATCGACCAGGCCACCATCGACGAGATCGATCGTGCCGAGCGCGAGCGCGCCGAACGCGAGGCGCTGGAATGGGCTGCCGCCGAGGTCGACGACGATCTGTCCAAGGGCGGCGACGACTGATGTCCGCCGGCGGCTGTCGATGGTGCAGTCGCCCTGCCGGCCCCGCCGGCATCCTCGCCATGCCTGGCGTTGAACCGCACGGAAGCACCGTCTGAACGGGGATCGCGAACCCATGACGGCGACCACGCCCTCCGTCCCCGTGGACCCGTCCGTGCTGCCCCCGTACGTGCTGGCGCTCAAGGAGCGCGCGGCCTATCTCCCGGAAGCCCAGGTGGCGCGCGTGCTGCGCGCCTACGAGGTAGGCGCGCATGCGCATCGCGGCCAGGCGCGCAAGAGCGGCGAGCCGTACATCACCCATCCGATCGCCGTCGCCGGCATCCTCGCCGAGCTGGGCCTGGACGCTGAAACCATCATCGCGGCGATCCTGCACGACACGCTGGAAGACACCGAGCTCAGCCGCGCCGACATCACCGCCGAATTCGGCGAGGTGGTGGCCGACCTGGTCGACGGCGTCACCAAGCTGGACAAGATGCGCTTCTCCAATCGCCAGGAGGCCGATGCGGAAAGCTTCCGCAAGATGCTGCTGGCGATGGCGCGCGACATCCGCGTGATCCTGATCAAGCTGGCCGACCGCCTGCACAACATGCGCACGCTCGGCGCCAAGGAGCCATCCGCGCGCCGGCGCATCGCGCGCGAGACGCTGGAAATCTACGCACCGATCGCCCAGCGCTTAGGCATGAACAAATTCAAGGCGGAACTGCAGGACCTGGGATTCCGCTCGCTCCACCCCGACCGCTACCGCGTGATCAGCGAGCGCATCCGCGCCGCGCTGGGCAACCGCCGCGAGGTGATGAGCAAGATCGAGCACGCGCTGGCCGCGCGGCTGGCCGCCGAGCACCTGCCGGCGCGCGTGGTCGGGCGCATCAAGTCGGCGTGGAGCATCTATTCGAAGATGCGCAACGAGCACAAGAGCTTCGCGCAACTGATGGACGTGTATGGCTTCCGCGTGGTGGTCGACACCGCGATGAGCTGCTACATGGCGCTGGGCGCCGTGCATTCGCTGTACAAGCCGGTCGACCGCCGCTTCAAGGACTTCATCGCGATTCCCAAGGCCAACGGCTACCAGTCGCTGCACACCGTGCTGCTGGGTCCGTTCGGCGCGCCGATCGAGGTGCAGATCCGCACCGCCGAGATGGATTCGGTAGCCGAGCGGGGCGTCGCCGCGCACTGGGCCTACAAGACCGACTCGGGTCCGGCCAACAGCGCCCAGGCGCGTGCGCGCGAGTGGCTCTCCGCGCTGGCCGACAGCCAGGCGCACACGCCCTCGTCGTCGGAGTTCATCGAGAACGTCAAGATCGACCTGTTCCCCGACGAGGTCTACCTGTTCACCCCGCGCGGCGACATCCTGGCGCTGCCGCGCAACGCCACGGCGCTGGACTTCGCCTACGCGGTGCACACCGACGTGGGCGACCACGCGGTGGCCGCGCGGGTGGACAAGAAGCTGCTGCCGCTGCGCACGCGGCTGGAATCGGGCCAACTGGTGGAAATCATCACCGCGCCCTCGGCGGTGCCCAACCCGGCCTGGCTGGAATTCGTGGTCACCGGCAAGGCGCGCACGGCGATCCGGCAGTACCTCAAGCACCTGCAGCACGAGGATGCCGTCGACTTCGGCCACCGCATGCTCGACCGCGCACTGGATGCGCTGGGCACCAACATCGATGCGATCCCGGCCAAGGCGCTGGACCGTTTCCTGGAGGATTCCAAGCTGCGCCGGCTGGAGGAACTGCTGGCCGACATCGCGCTGGGCAACCGCATGCCCGATCAGGTCGCGCACCATCTGGTCGCACTGCGTGGTGGTGGCCGCGCGACCACCACGCCGCACGCCAGCGAGAAGATCCGCATTACCGGCGCCGAGCGCGGCGTGCTGAGCTTCGGCAACTGCTGCCATCCGTTGCCGGGCGACGAGATCGTCGGCTACCTCTCGTCGGGCAAGGGCATCGTGGTGCATCGCGTGGAATGCCCGAACGTGGCCGAGTTCCGCAAGTCGCCGGAACGCTGCGTGGCGATCGAATGGGACCGCGACGTGCAGGGCGACTACCGCGCCGAGTTGCGCATCGAGGTCATCAACCGGCCCGGGGTGCTGGCGACCGTCGCGGCGGCGATCGCCGCGGCCGACTCCAACATCGAGAACGTCGAATACGTCGAGCGCGACGCGTCGGCGGCCACGCTGCTGTTCGCGATGGAAGTGAAGAACCGCAAGCACCTGGCCGACGTGATCCGCCGCGTGCGGCGCACCGGCGTGGTCAGCGGCGCCTACCGCTATCCGCTCTGAACGATGACCACGGCGCTGCTCGTGATCGACCTGCAGGTCGGCGTGCTCGAGGGCTGCTTCGACGCCGGCGGCGTGGTCGCCCGCACCGGCGCGCTGGTGGAGCGCGCGCGTGCCGCCGGCGCCCCGGTGGTGTGGGTTCAGCACGTCGACGAAGACCTTCCGCACGGCAGTGCTGCCTGGCAGCTTGCGGCTGGCCTGGTGCCGGCAGCGGAAGAGGCGCAGGTGTCCAAGATCTTTTACGACGCCTTTGCCGATACGCCGCTGCGCGCCCTGCTGCGGGAAAGGGGCGTGCGCCGCCTGGTGATCGCCGGCGCGCAGAGCGACTACTGCATCCGCACCACCGCGCAGCGTGCAGCGACCGAGGGTTTTACCGTGACGCTGGCCAGCGACGCGCACACCACCACTGCCAGCGAATTCCACGGCGTGGCGTTGGACGGTGAGCAGATCGTGGCGCATACCAACCGCTATTTTTCCGGTCTGCGCTACCCGGGCGTGGACGTGGGCATCGCCACGCACGACGCGATCCCGTTCTGAGCGGGCGCCGCTGGCCAGGTTCCGGTGCGGACGGTTTACACTGGCACGCCTTACCCCCATGAGGCCCGCCATGTCCCGCAGCATCATCCATTCCGAGCAGGCGCCCGCCGCCATCGGCCCGTACTCGCAGGCCGTGCGCGCCGGCAACACGGTGTATTTCTCCGGCCAGATTCCGCTGGATCCGGCCAGCGGCGACCTGATCGAAGGCGACATCAGTGCGCAGGCACGCCGCGTGTTCGACAACCTCACCGCGGTGGCCAAGACTGCCGATGGGTCGCTCGCGCAGTTCGTGCGCGTGGGCATCTACGTCACCGACCTGGCCAATTTCGCCGCCGTAAACGCCGTGATGGCCGAATACTTCCAGCAGCCGTATCCGGCGCGCTCCACCATCGAGGTCTCCGCGCTGCCCAAGGGCGCGCAGGTGGAAGTCGATGCGATCATGGTGCTCGACTAGAAGCCCATGCGCCGCGCCGCGGCCTGACCACGCGGCGCGGCATGCACCCACACCGGCATGCTGCATCCCGACTGGGCGCTGGGCTAGGCTTAAGTCTTCATGCCCGCCCGCAACGCCCGCGCCATCCCATCGCCTGCAGCCGATCCCGGCCTGTCGCCGCTCGGCACGCTGCCGGGCGTCGGTCCGGCATTGGCCGCGACGCTCGCCAGGCTCGGTCTGGAGCGTGTGCAGGACCTGTGGTTCCACCTGCCGCTGCGCTACGAGGACAAGACCCGCATCACCGCCATCGCCGACCTCCGGGCAGGCGAGCGCGCGCAGGTGCTGGGCACGGTCGAGGCGGTCGAGCGCGGCTTCCGCTATCGGCCGCAACTGAAGGTCGCGGTCGGCGACGACTCGCGCCAGACGCTGCTGCTGCGCTTTTTCCATTTCCACCGTGCGCAGGCCGAACAGCTCGAGCCCGGCCTGAAGCTGCTGTGCTACGGCGAGGTTCGCCATGGCGCGCAGGGACTGGAGATGGTGCACCCGCAATACCAGCGCGTGGCCGATGACGAGGCGGTGGCGGTGGACGAGCGCCTGAGTCCGGTCTATCCGACCACCGAAGGCCTGGGACAGAAGCGGCTGGCCGGAGTGATCGACAAGGCGCTCGCACTGCTGCCCTCCGATGCCGCGCTGGAACTCATTCCGGCGCAACTGTGCGCCGCGCATGGGCTGACCTCCCTGCGCGAAGCGCTGCTGTACGCGCACCGCCCGCCACCGGACGCACCGCTGGCGGACCTGGTCAACGGCCGGCACCCGGCGCAGCAGCGCCTCGCCTTCGAGGAACTGCTGACCCAGCACCTGAGCCTCAAGCGCATGCGCGCGGCCGTGCGCCGGCGGCGCGCGCCAGTGTTGGATGGCATCGGCGAGCTGCGCGGCCGATTCGTCGAAAGCCTGCCGTTCCGGTTGACCGGCGCGCAGCAACGGGTGACACGCGACGTACTCGCCGACCTCGCGCAGGCCAAACCGATGCTGCGGCTGGTACAAGGCGACGTCGGCAGCGGCAAGACCGCGGTTGCGGCGCTGGCTGCGCTTGCCGCAGTGGAGGCCGGCTGGCAGGTCGCGCTGATGGCGCCCACCGAACTGCTGGCCGAACAGCATCTGCGCAATTTCCGCCACTGGCTGGAACCGCTCGGCGTGGCGGTCGAATGGCTGGCAGGCAAGCAACAAGGCAAGGCGCGCGCCAACGCCCTGGCGCGCGTGGCCGGGGGCGCGCCGGTGGTGATCGGTACCCACGCGCTGATGCAGGAGGGCGTGGCCTTTGCGCGCCTGGGGCTTGTGATCGTCGACGAGCAGCACCGTTTCGGCGTGCAGCAGCGGCTGGCGTTGCGCGACAAGGGGCTGGAAGGGGAGCTGGTGCCGCACCAGCTGGTGCTCACCGCCACGCCGATCCCGCGCACGCTGGCGATGAGCGCGTATGCCGACCTCGACGTCTCGTCGATCGACGAACTGCCGCCGGGCCGTACGCCGGTGCAGACGGTCGCCGTTTCCAATGCGCGCCGCGCCGAGGTGATCGAGCGCATCCACGCGGCTTGCGCGGAAGGCCGCCAGGCCTACTGGGTGTGCACGCTGATCGAGGAATCCGAGCAGCTCCGCGCGCAGGCGGCCGAGGTGGCGCACGCGGAGCTTTCCGCTGCGCTGGACGGCTGCCGGGTGGGGTTGATCCACGGCCGCATGAAGCCGAAGGAAAAGCAGGCGGTGATGGACGCCTTCAAGGCCGGCGAACTGGCGGTGCTGGTCGCCACCACCGTGATCGAGGTGGGCGTGGACGTGCCCAACGCGAGCCTGATGGTGATCGAGAACAGCGAGCGGTTGGGCCTGGCCCAGCTGCACCAGTTGCGCGGCCGCGTCGGCCGCGGCGCGGTGGCCTCCAATTGCGTGCTGCTCTACCAGCCGCCGCTGGGCCAGCTGGCGCGCGAGCGGCTCAACGTGATGCGCGAGACCTGCGACGGCTTCCGCATCGCCGAGAAGGACCTGGAACTGCGCGGACCCGGCGAGGTGCTCGGCACGCGGCAGACCGGCCAGCTTGCCTTCCGCATCGCCGATCTGGCGCGCGACGCGCACCTGTTGCCGGCGGTGCAGCAGGTCGGCGAGGCGATGCTGCGCGAGCAGCCGCGCGCGGCCGAAAAACTCATCGAACGCTGGATCGGCGCCGCCGCGCGCTACGTCCATGCCTGAGCCGGTGCCGCGGACTCCGTTGCGCGCCGCGTCCGCACTGCCGAACCGTGCCGCCGCGCCTGCAGGCGCCTGCGCGGCCGCGATGTCCTAAGCTAAACGTTTTTCCGCAGGCTCCGCATGACCCGACCCCAGCTCCTGATCGACACCGATCCCGGCGTGGACGACGCGCTCGCCATCCTGATGGCGCATGCGCACGCCGACGTCGCCGGCCTCTCCATCGCGGCGGGCAACGTGGGCCTGGGGCACACGGTGCGCAATGCGCGCGTGCTGGTCGACCTGCTCGGCGCAGGCACGCCGGTGTTCCCGGGTTGCGCCACGCCGCTGGTGCGCCTGCCGGAGGAGGATGCCGCCTTCGTGCACGGACGCGACGGCTTCGGCGACGTCGGTTTCGCCGAGCCCGCGGGCGCCACGGCCGATGAGGCAGCCGCGCTGGCCTTGCTGCGGCTGACCCGCGAGCGGCCCGGCGAGCTGACCCTGGTGGCCCTGGCGCCGCTGACCAACGTGGCGCTGGCGCTGCGGCTGGATCCGACGCTGCCGCAACGGGTGAAGCGACTGGTGGTGATGGGCGGCGCGGTGACCGGGCAGGGCAACACCGGCCGCGTGCCTGCCGAATTCAACATCGGTTTCGATCCGGAGGCGGCCCACGTGGTGTTCGAGGCCTTCGGAGATTTCGACCTGGTCGACTGGGAGCTGACCTTGCGCCACGCCTTCGACGAGGACGCCTTCGACGGCTGGCTGGAAGCCGGCGACGATCGCGCGCGGTTCTACGGCAGCATCTGCCAGGTGGCGCGCAGGACCAACCGCGAGCGCGGCCGGCGCGGGATCATCGCGGCCGATGCACTGGCGATGGCGGTGGCGATCGATCCCGCCGTGGTGGTGCGCAGCGAGCGGCGGCGCGTGGCGGTGGAGCTGGACGGGCGGCTGACCCGCGGCGCCACCGTGGTGGACTGGACCGGCCGGCTCGGTCGCCCCGTCAACGCCAACGTGGTGCTGGAACTGGACCAGGAACGCTTCGGGGCGATGGTGCGGCGGGCGCTCGGAGCCGACTGAGCGGCTGGCGGTCGTGCAAGGGCGAGGCCTTTGCTCTCCCCGGCAAGTTGACCCCGCCGTCACCCGGCCGCTATAATGCCGCTCTTTTCACCCGCCGCTTTGAGTCCGTCATGAAGCCCGATATCCATCCCAACTACCGTCCGGTGGTGTTCCAGGACCTGTCGTCCGACTTCGCGTTCCTGACGCGCTCGACGATCGCCACCAAGGAAACCGTCAAGTGGGAAGACGGCAACGAGTACCCGCTGGTCAAGGTGGATATCTCCAGCCATTCGCACCCGTTCTACACCGGCAAGCAGAAGAACATCGACGCCGGCGGCCGCGTGGACAAGTTCCGCCGCCGCTACGGCCAGAAGTAAGCCGGTCGTGCTCTGGCCCGCCGCCGCGGCAGTGGCGGGCTTGCCAATCGAAGAGGACACGGGGCGGGCCAGCGGCTCGCCCCGTGTCCTTTTGCGTGCCTGGCCGGTCCATCCGCGTGCGGATGTCGGCACGGCCGATGTGCGATAATGCATCGGTTGCATCGGCCGCTTTCCCCAGCGCGATGCCATTCCCTTGCCGGGCGGTGCCTTCTCGCGGATGCCTCCGGTACGTCTTTGTCGAAGGAGATTCCCCGTGTCCGATTCCAAGGTCGTCAAGCTCGTCGATGAATCGAGCAACCGCAGTGCCGAGCTGCCCCTGCTGAGCGGCACGCTGGGGCCCTCCTGCATCGACCTGGGCACGCTGTACAAGGACACCGGCCACTTCACCTACGACCCCGGCTTCGGTTCGACCGCCAGCACCAAGAGCGCGATCACCTACATCGACGGCGACAAGGGCGTGCTGCTGTACCGCGGCTACCCGATCGAGCAGCTCGCCGAGAAGTCGACCTTCCTGGAAGTGGCCTACCTGCTGCTCAACGGCGAGCTGCCGAAGAAGGACGAATTCGCGACTTTCGAGCACCAGATCACGCATCACACGATGATGCACGAGTCGCTGAAGAACTTCTTCCAGGGCTTCCACCACGACGCGCACCCGATGGCCATGCTGGCCGCCTCGGTCGCCTCGCTGTCGGCGTTCTACCACGACGACCTCAACGTCGATGACCCGAACGACCGCAAGCTCGCCGCGATCCGCCTGATTGCCAAGATGCCGACCATCGCGGCGGCCTGCTACCGCTATTCGATCGGCTGGCCTTTCCGCTATCCGCGCAACAACCTCGAGTACGTCGAGCGCTTCCTGCACATGATGTTCGAGGTGCCGAGCGAGCCGCTGCAGATGAATCCGGTGGCCGCCAAGGCGCTGGACCTCTTGTTCATCCTGCACGCCGACCACGAACAGAACGCCTCCACCTCGACCGTGCGCCTAGTCGGTTCCACCGGCGCCAATCCGTACGCCTCGATCGCCGCCGGCATCACCGCGTTGTGGGGCCCGGCCCATGGCGGCGCCAACGAAGCGGTGCTGGAGATGCTGCAGGAGATCGGTTCGCCCGACCGCGTGGAAACCGCCGTCAAGCGCGCCAAGGACAAGAACGACAACTTCCGCCTGATGGGCTTCGGCCACCGCGTCTACAAGAACTTCGACCCGCGCGCCAAGATCATCCGCGAGATGTGTCACAAGGTGCTCGCCGAGCTCGGCGTCAACGATCCGCTGCTCGACGTGGCGATGAAACTGGAAGAGGCGGCGCTGAAGGACGAGTACTTCGTCGAGCGCAAGCTGTACCCGAACGTCGACTTCTACTCGGGCATCATCTACAAGGCGTTGGGCATCCCGACCGAGATGTTCACCGTGATGTTCGCGATCGCCCGCACCGCCGGCTGGATCGCCCACTGGATCGAGCAGCACGAGACCCCGGGGTCGCGCATCGGCCGTCCGCGCCAGATCTACACCGGCGCCGACGTGCGTGACTACAAGGCGCTCGACAAGCGCTGAGCGTAGCGGTGGTTCCGATACGGAGCGCCCCGGCCATGCCGGGGCGTTTTCGTTTTGGGGTTTTCCTGCACGCCCCCCTTGGGTGCGGCCGCAACGCAGTTGGGTGCGTGTGCACCGCATCCGGGAGCGCGCTCCCGCAAGGACAGGAGGTCTAGCGGCGGACCGCGGCGAGCATGCGTTCGAACTCGTCGTCCGCGTCCGGTTCGGCCAGCAGTTCCTCCACCGCGCCGAGCGACGCGCGCCGCATCGGCTTCTCGTCGATGCGGTCCAGCGGCGCCTGCCGCAGGGCGTCGCGCGGCATCACGGTGAGGTCGAACGGCAGGCCGTCGGCGGCGAACAGCAGCACCGGGTAGTCGGCCTGTTCCTCCCGGCTCACGCGCAACCGCCGCGTCTGCATTTCGGCCGGCACGCCGTGTTCGCGCAGGAACAGCATCACCGAATCCGGATCGTCGCTGAACACGTGCAGGCACACCGCCGAGTGCGCGTCGGCGGTGCCTTCGAGCACCGGCCCGACCAGGCGAGGGTCGAACCGGCCGAGAAAGCGCATCGCCTCCAGCGCGGCCTCGCGGCGGGCCTTGAGCTGCTGCGGCTGGCTGTCGGCGTCGAACAGGCGCTGGTGCTCGCGCAAGGCCTGCTCGATCTCCTGGTTGCGCGGCAGCGCCTGCGCGTCGTGGATACCCAGCCGCTCGGCAGCCTTGAGCTTGGCGTGGTGGAAGTCGCGGATGCCATGCTCGCTCATCAGCCGGGCGGCTTCCTGGGCCACCCGCAGCCGGTTGCGTTGCTGGCGATCGTGCGCATGGATGCGATGGTGCTCGCCGCGTGCCATGTCACTCCTCCCGGTAGGGCCGGACCGGCAGCAGAGCCGATCCGGCGTGAGTGGTGCGTCGCCGTCAGAAGATATCGTAAGGGTGCTGCTCGTCCTGGTTCTGCTGTTGCTGCGCGGCCTGGGCGCGCAGGCGATCGACGTCCTCCACTTTCAGGATCTCGCTCATCGCATTCGGATCGTCGGGCGAGGTGGGCAGGCCGCTCTGGCGGTTGATCTGGACGGTGGCGATGCCGGGCGGCATCGGCAGCGCGTTGGAAGGCAGGCCCTTGAGCACCGCGCCCATGTATTCCATCCAGATCGGCAGCGCGGCCTGCGCGCCGAACTCACCCACGCCGTTGGCGCGGCCCAGCGAGCTGAAGTCGTCGAAGCCCACCCATACCGAGGTGGACACGTCGCCGTTGAAGCCGACGAACCAGGCGTCGCGGTGGTCGTTGGTCGAGCCGGTCTTGCCGGCCAGGTCGTCGCGCCCCAGCGCCTTGGCTGCGTAGCCGGTGCCCCGCAGGATCACGTCCTTCATCAGCGAGGTGATCAGGTAGTCGTTGCGCACGTCGATCACCTGCGGCGCGAGCAGCGGCGGGTGCGCGCCCTCGCCGTGTGCGTCGGCCGGCAGCACGGCATCGCCCACACCGGCCACCGTGCTGGCGCCGGCCGGCACCGCGGCGATCGCGTTGGCCGGATGCGTGCCCATGTCGGCCGGCGGCGGGCCGGGCGGGCGGGTGTCGAGCAGGCGTTCCTGGCAGGTGCGGCAGGCACGGGTCGGGTTGGCGACGTAGACCGGCTTGCCGTCGCGGTCGTCGATTTCCTTGATGAAGTACGGCGTGACCAGGTAGCCGCCGTTGGCGAACACCGCGTAGCCGCGCGCCATCCCCATCGGCGAGACGGAGGCGGTGCCCAGCGCCATCGACAGGTTGTTCGGCAGCGCGTCGAGCGGGAAGCCGAAGCGGGTGATGTACTCGCGCGCGAAGCGCACGCCGATCGCGTCGAGCAGGCGCACCGAGACCAGGTTCTTCGACTGCACCAGCGCCTCGCGCAGGCGCATCGGGCCGTCGAACTTGCCGTCGTCGTTCTCCGGCGTCCACAGGCCGTTCGGGCGCGACGGGTCGGGCAGGGCCAGCGGCGCGTCGTTGACGATCGAGGCGGGCGTGAAGCCGCGCTCGAACGCCGCCGAATACAGGTAGGGCTTGAAGCTGGAGCCTGGCTGGCGCGCCGCCATCACCGCGCGGTTGAACTTGCTGCGCAGGAAGCTGTAGCCGCCGACCAGCGCCTGGATCGCGCCGTCCTCCGGGCTCACCGAGACCAGCGCGCCCTGTACCCGGGGCAATTGCGCCAGCTCCCAGTCGCCCTTGTCGTTGCGTGCGACGCGCACGATGTCGCCGCGCTTGAGCACGGCGTCGACGCTCTTGGGTGTCAGTCCGCTGTGGTTCTCGTTGCGGTAGGGACGCGCCCAGGCCACCGCGTCCAGGCCCAACTGCACGGTCTGGCGGCTGGCCAGGTAAAGCGTGGCCTCGGTCGGGCTGACGGCGGTGACGATCGCCGGCTGCATGCCGGAAATGTCGGTGTAGCCGGACAGCAGGCGATCCAAATCGTCGTTGCCGGCGTCGGCCGGCAGTTCCTGGTGCGCCTCGGGACCGCGCCAGCCATGGCGGCGGTCGTAGGCGACCAGGCCGTCGCGCATGGCATCGACCGCGGCCTGCTGGCGGGTGCTGGTCACCGTGGTGCGCACCACGTAGCCCTCGGTCAGCGCGTCGTTGCCGAGGCGGTCGAGCGCCTGCAGGCGCACCATCTCGGCGAGGTAGGGCGCGTCCACCTCGATCGGCTGTTCGTGCGGGTAGGCATTGTTCGGCTCGTTGACCGCCTGCTCGTACTCGGCCTTGCTGATGTAGCGGTGCTCCAGCATCTGGCCGAGCACCCAGTTGCGCCGCGTCAGCATGCGCTTGGGACTGTTGATCGGGTTGACCACCGACGGCAACTGGAAGGTCGAGGCGATGGTGGCGCACTGGGCGACGGTCAACTGGTCCAGCGTCTTGCCGTAGTAGTACTCGGCCGCGGCGGCCACGCCGTACGAACGGTGGCCGAGGAACATCTTGTTGAGGTAGAGCTCCAGGATCTGGTCCTTGGTCAGCTCGTTCTCCATGCGCAGCGCGATGAAGATCTCGGTGAGCTTGCGCGAGTAGAGCTTCTCGGGGCTCAGGAAGAAGTTGCGCGCCACCTGCTGGGTGATGGTCGAGCCGCCCGGGCCCTTGTCGCCGCCGGAGATGATCACGTGCCAGCCGGCGCGCGCGATGCCGTGCCAGTCCACGCCGGGATGGTTGTAGAAGTCGGCGTCCTCGGCGGCCAGCACGGCGTGCTTGAGCTTGTCGGGCACGTTGGCGATGTCGACCGGGATGCGGCGCGTCTCGCCGAAGGTGGCGATCAGCTTGCCGTCGGCACTGAGCACCCGCAGCGGCACCTGCATGTGGTAGTCCTTCAGCACCGCCACCGAGGGCAGGCGAGGAGCAATCAGCCAGTAGGCGACTCCGACGGCGGCGATGGCCAGGACGAAGCCGATGAAGGCCAGGACCAGAGCCCAGCGCAGCAGACGCTTGAAAATTTGCATGGTTTGGAAGAGCGAGACTCAAGTCAAAACAACGTCGAGTATAGATGTTGCACTATCGATCGCCCGCCCGACCCGGGGCTGGATCGCGAAAACGGCCCGTCAGGGGCGGTGTCAACCAAATGTGCAGGCCATCACGCCATTTTGTTGAGAAAGTTGCCGTAGGCCGTTGCCATTGCGTTAAATTTTGGATCTAATGCCTGCGCGCATCCGCCGGTTTCCGGCCCGGGCGCCAGGGGCAAGGGGGAAAAACGTGGGTCTCTTTACACCCAAGAAGCCGCCGCTGATCGGCGTCGACATCAGTTCGACTGCGGTCAAGCTGCTACAGCTGAGCCAGGCCGGCGGGCGCTATCGCGTGGAGCACTACGCGGTCGAGCCGCTGCCCCCCAACGCCGTGGTCGAGAAGAACATCGTCGAGGTCGAGGCGGTGGGCGAGGCGATCCGCCGCGCGCTAGCGCGTTCGGGCTCCAAGCTCAAGCATGCGTCCGCCGCGGTCGCCGGTTCGGCTGTGATCACGCGCATCGTGCCGATGTCGGCCGACCTGTCCGAGGAAGACCTCGAGGGCCAGATCCAGGTCGAGGCCAACCAGTACATCCCGTACCCGATCGACGAGGTGAGCCTCGACTTCGAGGTGCTGGGACCGGTGCGCGACAACCCGGACATGAACAACGTGCTGCTGGCCGCGTCGCGTACCGAGAACGTGGACATGCGCGTGGCCGCGCTCGACTTGGGCGGCCTGGCCGCCAGGGTGGTCGACGTGGAGGCCTTCGCGATGGAAAACGCCTTCACCATGCTGGTCGACCAGCTCAACGTCAGCCGAGACGCGCTGGTCGCGGTGGTCGACATCGGCGCCACCATGACCACGCTGTCGGTGCTGCGCCACCAGCGCACCATCTATTCGCGCGAGCAGGTATTCGGCGGCAAGCAGCTGACCGACGAAATCATGCGCCGCTACGGCCTGTCCTACGAGGAAGCCGGCCGCGCCAAGCGCAAGGGCGGCCTGCCCGAGTCGTATGAGGCGGAGGCGCTGGAGCCGTTCAAGGAGGCGCTGATCCAGCAGATCAGCCGCCTGCTGCAGTTCTTCTTCGCCGGCAGCGAGTACAGCAAGGTCGACCAGGTGGTGCTGGCCGGCGGTTGCGCCTCGATCGAAGGGCTGTGCCCGATGCTGGAGGAACAGCTGGGCGTGCCCTGCATGGTGGCCAACCCGCTGGCGCGCATGTCGCTGTCGCCCAAGGTGCAGGCGCAGTCGCTGGCGCAGGATGCCCCGGCCCTGATGATCGCCGTCGGCCTGGCGCTCAGGAGTTTCGACTGATGGCACACATCAACCTACTTCCCTGGCGTGCCGAACGGCGCAAGCAGCGCGAGCGGGAATTCTTCATGCAGTTGGGCGCAGCCTTCGTGGCGGCGCTGCTGGTGTTGCTGCTGTGGTCGTTCTGGATGGGCATGCGCATCGACAACCAGAACGAGCGCAACGCCTACCTGCAAGGCCAGATCAAGCAACTGGACGAACGCATCGCCAAGATCAAGGACCTGGAGAAGGTCCGCCAGCGTCTGCTCGCGCGCAAGCAGATCATCGAGCAGCTGCAGGCCAACCGCTCGCAGATGGTCCACCTGTTCGACGAACTGGTGAAGACCATTCCCGCGAGCGCACGCCTGACCAGCATGAAGCAGAACTCCGATTCGATGGTGCTCTACGGCGTGGCCCAGTCCAACGCCAGCGTGGCCGAGTACATGCGCAACCTCGACGCTTCGCCCTGGATGGGCGGCGCCGACCTGGACAAGACCGAGATCAAGTACCGCGCCGGGCGGATGCCCTACACGTTCGGTCTGCGGGTCAAGCTCAGCCAGCCCGGCGCGGAGGAGCCCGGCAAGACGCCGGTGCTGCTGCAGGGCGCGCCTGCGGCATCGGCATCCGCGGCCTCGGGCACCCACGGGGAGGCCGGCAAATGAAGTTCTTCGATGAATTGCGCAGCCTCGATCGAAACAACATCGGTGGCTGGTCGAAGTCGGTCAAGCTGTTCTTCACCGTGCTGGTGTTCCTGATCGTGATGTTCCTGGGCTGGTATCTGCACGTCAGCGACCAGCAGGATTCGCTGGCGAGCCTGGCCTCCAAGGAGGACTCGCTCAAGCAGGAGTTCAGCCAGAAGCAGGCCAAGTCGGTCAACCTCGAGGCTCTGCAGCAGCAGCTGGACGAGATGCAGGACATGCTGCGCCAGCTGCTGCGCCAGCTGCCCAGCAAGACCGAGATGCCCGAGCTGCTCGTGGACATCTCGCAGACCGCATTGTCTGCCGGCCTGGAAATCCAGACCTTCGACCCGGGCAGCGAGCATCCCAAGGACTTCTACGCGGAAGAGCCGATCGAACTGAAGATGGTGGGCACCTACCACCAGTTCGGCAATTTCATCAGCGGCGTGGCTTCGCTGCCGCGGGTGGTGATCCTCACCATGCACGACGTTTCGCTGTCGACGCAGTTGCCAATAGGCGCCAACGGCGAACCGCCGGCCGGCGGGCAGTTGGTGCTGGAAGGCACGGTCAAGACCTACCGCTACCTGGAAGACAACGAGAGCGCCGCGAACAAGACCGCGAAGAGCAAGGCGAGGGGGCGCAAATGAGCCGTTTCAATGCCATTCGGCCCGCCAGCCTGGCGAAGCTGCTGCTGATGCTCGCCGCCCTGCTGCTGCTGGCCGGTTGCACCCGCGGCATGTCCGACCTGCGCGACTGGGTCGCGCAGGAGAAGAGCAAGAAGGGCGCTCCGATCCCGCCGCTGCCGGTCATCAAGACCTTCGAGACCTTCCAGTACTCCGACGACGGCAAGCGCGACCCGTTCAGCGCGAGCACGGCCGAACAGCAGCCCGGCGGTTCCTCCAACGGCCCGCGTCCGGACGAAGACCGGCCCAAGCAGCCGCTGGAGATGTTCGCGCTGGACAGCCTGAAGATGGTCGGCACGGTCGGCACCGGCGCGGGGATGGAAGCGCTGGTGAAGGACCCCGGTGGCGTGATCCACCGCGTCCATCGCAATGAATACATGGGGCAGAACTACGGTCGGGTCACCGACATCGCGGAAGACCACATCGATCTGGTCGAACTGGTTTCCAATGGCAATGGCGGCTGGATGGAACGTTCGGCCAGCATCGGGCTCGGCGAGAAATGAACACAGGGGCTGACGCAATGAGCAACCACAACCAACCTGTCCGGGGCCGAGCCATGCGCCACGCACGTCGCTGCCTGATGGGCCTGCTGATCGTCGCCGCCGCGTGGACGGGCGATGCCTTGGCGGCCACCAATACGCTCAAGGGAATCAGCTACGACACGCTGCCCGGGGGCCGCGTCGAGCTGCACATGAACTTCGCCGGCGGCCCGCCGCCGGAGCCGCGTATCTTCACCACCGGCAACCCGCCGCGCATCGCGGTGGATTTCGCCGACACCACCAACGCGGCGCCGCGTCATCTCGACATCGGAAAGGGCTCGACCTCCGGCGTCTCGGCCGTTTCGGCTGGCGGACGCACCCGCGTGGTGGTCGAGCTGATGCGCGAAGCCTCCTACCGCACGCGCGTCGACGGCAACGACCTGGTGCTGACCGTGAACAACGGCAGCGAGGCGCAGACGACCACCACCGCCTCCGCCGTCGATCCGACCAAGGCCCTGCCTTCGGCGATGAACGGCCCGTCGGTCTCCGGCATCGATTTCCGCCGTGGCCCCAACGGCGAGGGCCGCGTGCTGGTCAGCTTCAGCGGTGCCGGTGCCGATGCCGACATGCGCCGCGAGGGCGACAAGCTCATCGTCAACCTGAGCCACGTGAAGCTGCCGGCCGAGCAGGCGCAGCGCCTGGACGTGCTGGACTTCGCCACGCCGGTCCAATCCATCACCACCCGCGCCGGCATGGGCGGTGGCGCGCGCATGGAGATCGCCTTCAAGGGCAACGTGGAGACCTCCTCGTACCAGACCGCTGACCAGTACGTGGTCGAGGTCGCGCCCAAGAAGGACGCCGCGGCCGACGGCAAGCTGGCCAAGGGCCAGCCGCCGGTCTACAACGGCACCCGCGTGACCTTCAATTTCCAGGACATCCCGGTGCGCGCTGCGCTGCAGTTCATCGCGGAGATGTCCAAGAAGAACCTCGTCGTGGCCGACAGCGTGGGCGGCAGCGTCACCCTGCGGCTGGTCAACGTGCCGTGGGACCAGGCGCTGGACGTGATCCTGCGTGCCAAGGGCCTGGACAAGCGCCAGGACGGCAACGTCATCTGGATCGCGCCGCAGCAGGAACTGGCCAACTATGAGCAGAACCTGGCCGAGGCCCGCCTGAAGGCCGAGGACACCGCCGAACTGGTCACCGACTACGTGCCGATCAGCTACGGCAAGGCGGCCGACATCGCCAAGCTGCTGACCACCGGCAGCAAGAGCGGTAGCGGCGGCGGTAGCGGCGGCAGCCGCGGCTTCCTGTCGCCGCGTGGCAGCGTCTCGTTCGACGAGCGCACCAACACCCTGCTGCTCAACGAGACGCCGGACAAGATCCGCGAGCTACGCGAGCTGATCGCCGTGCTCGACCGGCCGGTGCAGCAGGTGCTGATCGAGTCGCGCATCGTGGTGGCCACCGACGACTTCACCCGCGAGCTTGGCGTGAAGTGGGGCGTGCAGGCGCTGCACACGACCAGCGGCGGCAACGTGATCACTACCGCGCCACAGGGCGGCAGCAACGGCGCGGCCAGCCTGGCCATCGAGCGGGGCAACAACAACATCGGCTCGAGCAATGCCAGCGGCGTGACCACCTACCAGACCGGCGCCGGCGGCTTCAACGTCAACCTGCCGGCGGCCAATCCGATGGGCAGCTTCGGCCTGGCCATCCTGGGCGCCAACTACCTGGTCGACCTCGAGCTCTCGGCGGCGCAGACCGAAGGTCGCGGTGAAGTGATCTCCAGCCCGCGCGTGATCACCGCCAACCAGCAGGAGGCCGTGATCCGACAGGGCCAGCAGATCGGCTACGTGACCTACCAGAACAGCGCCACCGGTTCGGCCGGCAGCGGCACCGCGACGGTGCAGTTCAAGGACGCCGTGCTGGAGCTGCGTGTCACCCCGACGATCACCGCCGACAGCCGTGTGTACCTGAAGATCAACGTCAAGAAGGACGCGCTCGCCAAGTTCATCGACGCCCCGGGCAGTGGCCAGGTGCCGCAGATCGACACCCGTGAGATCAACACCTCGGTGCTGGTGGACAACGGCCAGACCGTCGTGCTCGGCGGCATCTACGAGATCACCAAGGCCAACACCATCAGCAAGGTGCCCGGCCTGGGCGACATCCCCGGTCTTGGCGCGTTGTTCCGCAAGACGGTCAAGAACAACAGCAAGGCCGAACTGCTGATCTTCGTGACGCCCCGCATCCTCAGCGACACGCTGCAGTAACCGTGTAGCGGCGAGGTAGGAAAAGGGCGGCTTCGGCCGCCCTTTTTCGTTCCTGCCATCCGGGTGCGGTCCGGTCTACGTGCGGTCTGGCATACGCGACCCTTGCACGGGCGCCCGTAAACTTCCGTCCATTGTCGCGGTCAGTAGCCGCGTCGCCCCCGTGGATAGCCGATGGACACACCGCAAACCGCTACGCCGGACCGCCTGCAACAGGCCTTCGTGCACCTGCGCGAGGAACTGCAGCGCGAGGTGATCGGCCAGCCGCACCTGATCGACTGCCTGCTGATCGCCCTGCTGGCCGATGGCCACCTGCTGGTCGAGGGGGCGCCGGGCCTGGCCAAGACCACCGCGGTCAAGGCGCTGGCCGCGCGCATCGAGGCCGATTTCCATCGCGTGCAGTTCACCCCGGACCTGCTGCCGGCCGACCTCACCGGCACCGACGTGTTCCGCCCGCAGGCGGGCAGCTTCGAATTCGAGCGCGGGCCGCTGTTCCACAACATCGTGCTTGCCGACGAAATCAACCGTGCGCCCGCCAAGGTGCAGTCGGCACTGCTCGAGGCGATGGCCGAACGGCAGATCACCGTCGGCCGCAGCACCTGGCGCCTGCCGGACCTGTTCCTGGTGATGGCCACGCAGAATCCGATCGAGCAGGAAGGCACCTTTGCGCTGCCCGAGGCGCAACTGGACCGCTTCGTCATGCACGTGACGATCGGCTACCCGGATGCCGCCTCGGAACTGGCCATCCTCCAGCTCGCCCGCGAGCAGGCGCGCCGCGCGCTGCACCCGGCCGCACCGCCGCGCGCGCTGCTCACCCAGGCCGACGTGTTCGCGGCGCGCGATGCGGCGCTTGCCGTGCACATGGCGCCGGCGCTCGAGGAATACCTCGCCCAACTGGTGCTGGCGACGCGCGACGCCGGCCGCTACGGTCCCGAGCTGAAGCGCTGGATCGCCTGGGGCGCAAGCCCGCGCGCCACCATCGCACTGGACCGTTGCGCCCGCGCGCACGCCTGGTTGGCCGGGCGCGACTACGCCTTGCCCGAGGACGTGCACGGCGTGGTGCACGAGGTATTGCGCCATCGCGTGTTGCTCAGCTACGAGGCCGAGGCCGAAGGCGTGCGCAGCGACCAGGTCATCGACCGCCTGCTGGATCTCGTGCCGCTGCCGTGATGTCCGCCGTCCCCGTGCGCGCCGATGGCGATGGCCGTGCCTCCGTGTCACTGGCCGAACTGCTCGCGTTGCGGGCGCGGGTCGGCCGGGTCCGGCCGCAGCCGCTCAACAGCCGGGCGCTGGCGGCGGGACAGCGTTCGAGCCGGCTCTACGGCCGCGGCATGGACTATGCCGAGTCGCGCGTCTACCAGCCCGGCGACGACGTGCGCCGCCTCGACTGGCGGCTCACCGCGCGCAGCGGCGAGCTGCACACCAAGCTGTTCCAGGAGGAGCGCGAGGGCCGCCTGCTGGTCTTGCTGGACACCCATCCGAGCATGCGCTTCGGCACCCGCGTCCGTTTCAAGTCGGTGCAGGCCGCCCGTGCGGCTGCGGTCGCCGGCTGGTATGCGGTACGCGCGGGCGAGCGGGTGGGCGCGATGGCCTTCGGCACCTGCCGGCAACTGCTCAAGCCGCAGGGTGGTCCGCGCGGTGCGGTCGGCCTGTGCGGCGCGCTTGCCGAATGGGATCGCGCGACGCGCGGCATCGAGGCGGCCGAACCGCTGTCCGAGGCGCTCGCGCGGGGCGGTCGCCTGCATGGCGCCAACCGCGTGCTGCTGATCAGCGACGGCATGAGCTGCGACGAGGCCGCCCGCGGTCGCCTGCGCGAGATGACCCGGCATGCGAGCGTCGCCGTGCTGGTGGTCGCCGATGCGCTCGAACTGGAATTGCCGCCGCCCGGACGCTACCCGCTCGAACACGCCGGCCAGCGCCGCGAGGTCAGCCTGCACGGCATGCGCCAGCGCAGCGAGTTCCAGCAGGCGCTGGGCGCCGGCCAGGCGCGTCTCGGCGCGCTGGCCCAGGCGCTGGGGCTGCGCTGGCGCAGCCTCGACACCACGGCCGATCCACTCGAGGCCGTCACCGCGTTGCTGGGCGCGAGGTCGCCGCGATGATGCGCGTGCTACCCGCGCCGGAGGGCCCAGCCCTGCGCGACATCCATCTGCCGCCGGCGCCGCCGTGGTGGCCGCCGGCGCCGGGCTGGTGGGTGCTGGCGGCGCTGCTGATGCTGGGTGCGGCCGCCGGCGCCTGGCTGTGGCTGCGTGCACGGCGCGAACGCCACCGGCGCGCGGGAATCCTTGCCGAGGTCGATGTGCTCGCCGCGCGCCACGCCGACGACGCGCCGGCGCTGGCGACCGGCCTGCACCAGTTGTTGCGACGCGTGGCCCGACTGCACGATCCCGCCGCCGCACGCCTCGACGGCGAGGCCTGGCGCGGCGCGCTGGCGCGCGTGCCGGTCGATGCGGACACGCTGCAGCAGTTGATTGCATTGGAGCCTGCGATGTACCGGCGCCAGCCCTACGACGCCACCGCGGCGCTGGATGCCACGCGCCGCTGGCTGCGCGCTGCGCTCGCCATGCAGGGGCGGAGGGTGCGGCGTGCCTGAGTTCACCTGGCCCGAGTTCGCCTGGCCGTGGGTAGCGCTGCTGCTGCCCCTGCCGTGGCTGCTGCGTCGCTGGCTGCGCCCGCTGCCGCCAGGGCAGGCGCTGCACCTGCCGCATCCGGGCGTGGCGCTGGCGGCGATCGAGCGGCGACCGGACCGTGGGGCCGCCGGCTGGTGGCTCGCACTGGCGTGGCTGTGCCTGGTCGTCGCGGCCGCGCGGCCGCAATGGGTCGGTCCCCCGCAGGCCCAGCAGCGCAGTGGGCGCGCCATGCTGCTGGCGATCGATCTCTCCGGCAGCATGCGCACCGAGGACATGCAGCTGGCCGGCCAGGACGTCAGCCGCTTCGAGGCGGTCGAGGCGATCGCCGGCGACTTCATCACGCGCCGCGCGGGCGACGAGCTCGGCCTGGTGCTGTTCGGCAGCCGCGCCTTCCTGGTGACGCCGCTGACCTACGACCTCGGCGCCGTGCGTGCGCAACTGAAGGGCGCCGCGGTAGGCCTCGCCGGCACCGAGACGGCGATCGGCGATGCCATCGCGGTGGCGGTCAAGCGCCTGGCCGGCCTGCCGCAGCAGGCGCGCGTGCTGGTACTGCTCACCGACGGCGTCAACAACGCCGGCAGCATTTCGCCCGAGCAGGCCGCGGCGGCGGCGAAGGCGGCCGGCGTGCGCGTCTACACCATCGGCGTCGGCGCCACGCAGATGCGCGTGCCCGACTTCTTCGGCATGCGCCTGGTCAACCCCTCGGCCGACCTGGACGAGGCCATGCTGACGCGCATCGCCAACCAGACCGGCGGACGCTTCTTCCGCGCCACCGACACCCACGCGCTGGCCGACGCCTACCGCGCGATCGATGCACTGGAACCGATGCCGCAGCACGGGCCGGTGCTGCGCCCGCGCCACGAGTTGTTCCGCTGGCCGCTGGGCGCGGCGGTGCTGCTGTTCGCACTGGTGTTGCTGGCGCGCGCGGGCGCGATGCGGGAGCGCACGGCATGAGCGAGGCGCTGCACCAGTTCCATTTCCTGCGGCCGGCCTGGCTGTGGCTGCTGCTCGCGCTGCCGCTGGTCGCCGCGCTGGCGGTGCGCGGGCAGGGCGCGCGCGCGCAACTGGAGCGGCTGGTCGATCCCGAGCTGCTGCCGCACCTGTTGCAGGGCCACACGCAACGCCGCAGCGTGCCGCCCGCGTTGCTGGCCTTCGGCTGGCTGCTGGCCACGCTGGCTTTCGCCGGACCGAGCTGGAGCCGCGTGCCGCAGCCACTGTTCGCCGACCGTGCCGCGCAGGTAGTGGCGATTTCCCTCTCGCAGCACATGCTCTCGCGCGACGTCACGCCGAGCCGCCTCGATCGCGCCCGCTACAAGGCGCGCGACCTGTTCGCCGCCAACCGCGGCGGGCTCAACGGGCTGGTCGCGTACGCCGGCGAGGCCTTCGTGGTGGCGCCGCTGACCAGCGACGCCAACAGCCTCAACGACCTGCTCGACGCACTGGCCCCCGACACCATGCCGGTGGAAGGCGACAACGCCGCCGCGGCGATCGCGCGGGGCGCTGCGCTGATCCACGATGCCGACGTCGGCGGCGGCTCGCTGGTGCTGGTCACCGACGACGCCGGCACCGAGGCGCAGCAGGCCGCCCGCCAGGCGCGCGCCGAGGGCGTGCGCGTGTCGGTGCTGGGCGTGGGCACGAGCCGGGGCGGACCGGTGCCGCTGGCCGAAGGCGGTTTCCTGCGCGATGCGCAGGGCAACGTGGCGATGGCCGCACGCGACGATGCCGCGCTGGCGGCGCTGGCGTCTGCCGGTGGCGGCCGCTACGTCCCCATGCGCGACGACCATGCGGACATCGACGCCCTGCAGGCGCAACTGCGCAGCGGCGATGCCGGCACCGCGACGGACCAGGCCAGCGCGCAATGGGAGGATCGGGGTCCCTGGCTGCTGCTGCCGCTGCTGCCGCTGCTGGCGCTCGCCTTCCGCCGCGGCTGGCTGCTGCTGTTGCCGCTGGTGCTGCTGCCGTTGCTGCCCGCCCGCGCGGAAGCGGGCACCTGGCAGGACCTGTGGCAGCGCCGCGACCAGCAGGCGGCGCGGGCGCTGCACGAAGGGCACGCGAAGCAGGCCGCCGCACTGGCCCGCGACCCCGCCCTGCGCGGCGCGGCAGCCTATCGCGCGGACGACTACGCCGCGGCGATCGATGCGCTGCGACCGATCGAAACCACCGATGCGCAGTACAACCTCGGCAACGCACTGGCCAAGGCCGGCCGCTACCAGGATGCGTTGGCCGCCTACGACCACGCGCTCGCGCTCGATCCGGGCAATGCCGACGCCACGGCCAACCGCAAGGCGGTCGAGGACTGGCTGCGCCGCCAGCCGCCGCCACAGGACAACCCCAACGACGCGCAGAACCAGGGCGGCGGCAAGTCCTCGAAGTCCAGGCAGGGGCAGGGCGACCAGCAAGCGAAGAAGGACAGCCAGGGCAACCGCCAGGGCGAACAGCAGGACGGCCGCCAGGACAGCCAGGGACAGCAGGGCCAGGGCCAGCAACAGCCCGACGCGCAAGGCGCGCAGGACCAGGCCGGCCAGCACGACGGCAGGCAGCAGGAACAGCAGGGCGCCAGTCGTCCGCTGACGCCGCAGGAACAGGCCGAGCAGCAGGCGCGCACGGCGCGTGCGGGGCAGGCGCTCAAGCAGCAGATGGACCGCGCACTGGGCGCGGACGCCAAGCCCAACGGCAACGAGCACCAGCTCGGCGCGCTGGACAAGGACGACCCGCAGGCGCGCCTGCCCGCCGAGCTGCGCCAGGCGCTGCAGCGCGTGCCGGACGATCCGGGCGCGCTGCTGCGGCGCAAGTTCGAACTGGAGTACCGCCAGCGCCACGGCGGCGCCACGACGGAGGACGACCTGCCATGAGGCGGTGGATCGCATTGCTGCTGCTCTCGCTGCTGCCGATGCTGGCGCACGCGGCACAAGTGCAGGCCTCGCTGGATCGCAACCAGGTGCAACTGGGCGATACCGTCACGCTCAACCTGCGCGTCGAGGGTGGTGGCCTGGCGCAGGCGCCGGATCTTTCCGCACTGGCCGGCGACTTCGACGTGCTGGGCCAGTCCAGCAGTACCAGCGTGAGCATCATCAACGGCCGGCGCAGCATGCAGTTCACCGTCGGCATCGCGTTGCGCCCGAAACGGGTCGGCCAGCTGGCGATCCCGGCGCTGGATTTTGCCGGTGCGCGCACGCAACCGCTCACGCTCACCGTGACGCCGCCGAACCCCGCGGCGGCAGCCAACAGCGGCAAGGACGTGTTCCTCGAGGCCAGCGCCCAGCCGACCCGGGTGCGCGTGGGCCAGCAACTGCTGTTCACCGTGCGGCTGTATTTCGCCGGCAGCCTGAGCAGCGGTTCGCTGGAGGATCCGCAACTGCCCGGCATCGACGCGCGTCGGCTGGGTGACGACCTGGACTACGACGTGGTGCGCAGCGGCCGCGGCTATCACGTGATCGAGCGGCGCTACGCGCTGATCCCGCAGCATGCCGGCACCATCGAACTGCCGTCGCTGCGCTTCCAGGGCGAACTGATCGACCCGACCGATCCGGACAGCTTCTTCGCCATGGGCACGCCTACGACGGCGGCCTCGCCGCAGATACCCATCGACGTGCAGCCGGTGCCGTCGCAGTGGGGCAGCAGCACCTGGCTGCCCGCGCGCGCGTTGAGCCTGACCCTGGAAGGCCTCCCCGCCGACGGCAAGCTGCGCGTCGGCCAGCCGCTGGACCTGGCCATGACCGTGCAGGCCACCGGGTTGCCCTACGAGGCGCTGCCCGTGCTGAGCCTGCCGGACCTGAAGAACGCCACGGTCTATCCCGACAAGCCGGTGACCAGCACGCGCAACGACGGCCAGTGGCTGCTCGGCCGCCGCCAGCAGAACTTCGCCGTGGTGCCGGGCCAGGCCGGCACGCTCACCATTCCCGCGATCACGCTGAAATGGTGGAACGTGCAGAGCGGCCAGGTCGAGGAGGCGCGCGTCCCGGCGCACACGCTGACGGTGTTGCCGGCCGCCGGTGGCCCGCAGACACCCGCCAGCCCGGCTTCGGTGCCGGCGCGTGCCGCGCCGGCGCTGCCCGCGTCCGCAGCCACGCCGGCATCTCCCGCGCATGCGCCTGCGTGGCGGGTGATCGTGCTGCTCGCGGTGGCGCTGCTGCTGGTCGGCGGCGCGCTCGCGACGTGGTGGGTGTGGCGACGCCGCAGGAGTCCGGGATCGAACGCGCCCGCACCAGCGGCAAGCTCGCATCGTGCGCTGCGCCTGGCCTTCCTCGCCGCGGCCCGCGGCAGCGATCCGGCGGCGCAGGCGCACGCGTTGCTGGCCTGGGCGCGTGCGGAGCGCCCGGGCGTGGCGAGCCTGGGCGCGCTGGCCGAGGCGCTGGACTCGGCCAGCCAGCGCGCGGCCATCGAGCAGTTGCAGCGGCGGCGCTTCGCCGCGACCGCGAGTGACCCGGCGCCGGATTTGGCCGCCGCCTTCGGCCAGGGGTTCCGGTGGCGCGCGGCCGCCTCGGGCGGCGAGCCGCCGTTGCCGCCGCTTTACCCGTTCAAGCTGCGTTGAACACGCGCTGCCACAGTTGCGTCATGGCCGCGTTGAGGAAGCACAGATGCACCTGTGTCGCCGGCGCGGGTGCCTCGGCCAGCGTCCGGCGCAGGCTGCGGCAGGCGACTTCGGCCGCCAGTTCGGGCGGATAGCCGTAGGCGCCGCAGCTGATCGCGGGAAAGGCGATCGAGTGCAGGCCGTGCTCGCGCGCCAGCTGCAGCGCGTTGCGGTAGCAGGCGGCCAGCTGTTCCGGCTCGTGGTGGCTGCCGCCGCGCCAGACCGGCCCCACCGTGTGGATCACGTGGGCGGCCGGCAGGTCGAAGGCGGGCGTGATGCGCGCCTCGCCGGTCGGGCAGCGCACGCCCGGCGCCACCTCCGGCAGCGCGCGGCAGGCTTCCAGCAGGCGCGGGCCGGCGGCGCGATGGATCGCGCCATCGACGCCGCCGCCACCGAGCAGCGGCCGGTTGGCGGCATTGACGATTGCATCGACGGCCAGGCGGGTGAGATCGGCGGTAAGCAGGGTGATCGACATGGACGATGGTTTTTGGCGCGGACGGCGCCTTATCCTTGGCTCTGGGATGGGGACATGCAGAACAAAAAGATGAAACCCGAAGATATTCCGTTCGGCTACCTGCTCAGTGACGTGACGCTGCTTTTCCGCAAGCACTTCGATCGGCGTGCCGTCCGCTTCGGGCTGACCCGGGCGCAGTGGCGCGCGATCAAGATGCTGCATCACCGCGAGGAAGACCTGCGGCAGACCGAGCTGGCCGAATTCCTCGAGATGGAACCGATCGCCGTCGGCCGCGTGATCGACCGCCTGCAGGCCGCCGGCTTCGTCGAACGCCGCCCCGACCCGAAGGATCGCCGCGCCTGGCGATTGCACCTGACCCCGCGTGCGCGTGCGGTGATCGACGACATGCAGGACATCGGCCGCGGCCTGCGCAAGGACGCCACCGCCGGCATCAGCGCCGAGGAACTGAGCCAGGCGCTGGCGGTGATCGGCCGCATCAAGGACAACCTGCAGGCGCTGGACCAGACCGAAACCGGCGGCGAGTGACTCGGGTCCATGCCCTCTGGCGGTGGGCCGGTGGGCACGGCGCGGGGAAAATGCCGTGACAGGTAAACCTCTGGCCGGCTGCCGCGTTGTGGCAGGTTCGCCCCATGGCAGAGGCCTGCCCGCGCGTTGACCGCGGGCTCTCCCCGGATCGAACGTCTGCATGTCCCCGAAAAAGATACTGTTGCTGCTGGCTGTCCTGGTGCTCGTCGCCCTCGGGGTACGTTTCGCGTGGCGTCCGGCGGCCAGCGCGTCCGACCCGAAGCCGGCGTCCAGCGCCGTGCCGGTGCAGGTGGCGGTGGCGCGCCGGGGCAGCCTCGACCTTTCGCTCGACCTGGTCGGCCGCGCCGAGGCGTGGTCCAGCGTCACGCTGCGCGCGCAGGTTTCCGGCCAGCTCGAATCGCTGGCCTTCCAGCCGGGCAGCCGGGTGAGGAAGGGCCAGTTGCTGGCGCAGCTCGATACGCGCCTGCTCAAGGCGCAACTGGACCAGGCCAGGGGCGCCGTCGCGCGCGACCAGGCGCAGCTGAAGAAGGCCGAAGCCGATCGGCAGCGCTACGCCGACATGCTGGCCAAGGGCTACGTCTCCAAGGCCGACTACGACACCTACCAGGCCAACCTCGCCGTGGCGCAGGCCACGCTGCAGGGCGACCGCGCCGCGCAGGAACTGGCCCAGGCCAACCTCGACTACGCGCGCATCGTGGCGCCGTTCGACGGCATCACCGGCGCGCCGCTGGTGTGGCCCGGCGCGCAGGTGAGCGCGCAGTCCACCGACATCGTGGTGCTCAACCAGGTGCAGCCAATCCGGGTGGCCTTCAGCCTGCCCGAGGCCAGCCTCGGCGCCGTGCGCGCGGCGCTCGCGCGCGGCCCGGTGACGGTGCGCGCCACCGTGCCGGGTGCCAGGCCGCTGGCCGGCACGCTCGAGTTCGTCGACAACGCGGTGGACAACACCACCGGCACGATCCTGCTCAAGGCACGCTTCGACAATCCCGACCTGCGGCTGACGCCCGGCCAGTTCGTGCAGGTGACCCTGCCCACCACGCGCATTGACGACGCGGTCACCGTACCGGTGGTGGCCTTGCAGAGCTCCTCGCGCGGCAGCTTCGTGTTCGTGGTGGGCGCGGACGACACCGTCACGCAGCGCTACGTGACGCCAGGGCCGGTGGCGGCCGGGCAGCAGGTGATCGCCAAGGGCTTGAGCGCCGGCGAGCGGGTCGCGACCGAGGGGCAGATGCTGCTGGTCGAAGGGACGAAAGTCCGTGTGGCCGGCTAATCGCTCTTCTCCCTCTCCCCCGTCCTTTATCGAAGATGGGGGAGAGGGTTGGGGTGAGGGGACGGGGCTCGCGAGGGTGCTGCTACAGAGCCAGGTCAAAAAACTACGGCTCCGCGCATCAACAATCTTTCCCGCAAGAGCCGCCCCTCACCCCAGCCCTTTCCCCGGAGGGGAGAGGGAGCAAGATCACGGTAACCGGTCATTCCCATGAACATCCCCCAGCTCTGCATCCGCCGCCCGGTGATGACCACGCTGCTGATGGCGGCGCTGCTGGTGTTCGGCGTCGTGGCCTACCCGCGGCTGCCGGTGAACGAGCTGCCCAACGTCGATTTCCCGACCATCAGCATCAGCGCCAGCCTGCCGGGCGCTTCGCCGGAGACGATGGCCTCCGCGGTGGCCACGCCACTGGAGGGCAAACTCTCGACGATCGCCGGCATCAGCTCGATGAGCTCGACCAGCGCGCTGGGTTCGACCTCGATCACGCTGACCTTCGAGCTCGACCGCAACATCGACGCCGCCGCGCAGGACGTGCAGGCGGCGATCTCCTCGGCGCTGCGCCAGCTGCCCAAGGAGATGACCACGCCGCCGACCTTCCGCAAGGTCAACCCGGCGGACGCGGCGATCCTCTACCTTGCGATGAGTTCCTCCACGCTGCCGCTCACGCAGGTGGACGAGTACGCCGAGACCGAGCTGGCGCAGCAGTTGTCGATGGTCGACGGCGTGGCGCAGGTGAACGTCTACGGCTCGCAGAAGTACGCCGTGCGGATCAGCCTGGACCCGGACAAGCTCGCCGCCAGCGGCATCGGCATCGACCAGGTGCAGTCGGCGGTGGCCGACGCCAACGTCAACCAGGCCACCGGTTCGCTGTACGGCCAGCGCCAGCAGTTGCCGATCCGCAGCGACGGCCAGCTCGAGCGCGCGGCCGCCTACAACCATGTGGTGGTCGCCTACCGCAACGGCGCGCCGGTGCGCGTGGGCGACCTGGGGCACGCGAGCGACAGCGTGCAGGACGACCAGAAGGCGAGCTGGTTCAACGGCGAGCGCGCGATCGTGCTGGCGATCCAGCGCCAGCCCGGCGCCAACACGGTGGAAACGGTCGACCGCATCAAGCAGGTGCTGCCTGGGTTCGAGGCGGGCCTGCCGCCGTCGGTGAAGCTGCAGGTGTTGTACGACCGCTCGCAGTCGATCCGCGCCTCGGTCGATGACGTTCAGTTCACCTTGCTGCTCGCGGGCGTGCTGGTGGTGCTGGTGATCTACCTGTTCCTGGGCAACCTCTCGGCCACGCTGATTCCCGCGGTGGCGCTGCCGATCTCGGTGATCGGCACGTTCGGCGTGATGTACGCGCTAGGCTACAGCCTGGACAACCTCTCGCTGCTGGCGCTCACGCTCGCGGTCGGCTTCGTGGTGGACGACGCGATCGTGATGCTGGAGAACATCGTGCGCCACATCGAGGCGGGCGAGGCGCCGTACGACGCGGCGATCAAGGGCGCCGGCGAGATCGGCTTCACCATCTTCTCGATGACCTTGTCGTTGATCGCCGTGTTCATCCCCGTGATGTTCATGGGTGGCATCGTGGGACGGTTGTTCCACGAGTTCGCCGTCACCATCAGCGTGGCGATCCTAATCTCCGGCGTGGTCGCGATCACGCTCACGCCGATGCTGTGCAGCCGTTTCGTCAAGGCGCACGACCATGAAAAGAAAAACTGGCTGATCGATGGCTTCGACCGCGGCTTCAACGCGGTGCACCGCGGCTACCTGTCCAGCCTGCGCTGGTGCATGGACCGCCCGCGGCTGGTCATGGCCGCGTTCGTGGCGAGCCTCATCGTCACCGCACTGCTGTTCGTGGTGGCGCCGAAGGACTTCATTCCCGCCGGCGACAGCGGCCAGCTGCGCGTGAACACCGAGGGTCCCGAGGACATTTCCTATGACGCGATGGTCGCGCGCCAGCAGGAGCTGGCGGCGATCGTGGCGAAGGATCCGAACCTCGCCGGCTACATGTCCAGCGTGGGTGCGGGCGGTTCGCGCGCCACCGTCAACAACGGCTCGATCCTGCTGCTGCTCAAGCCTGCCAGCCAGCGCGACCTCGACGTGGACGAGATCAGCCAGGAGCTGCGGCACAAGTTCGCGCAGGTCACCGGCATCCGCACCTATATCCAGAACCCGCCGGCGATCCGCGTCGGCGGCCGGCAGAGCAAGTCCGAGTACCAGTACACGCTGCAGTCGATCGACATCAAGGCGCTGTACGACTGGTCGGCGAAGGTCACGCACGCGTTCGCCGCCTTGCCCGGCTTCCAGGACGTCACCAACGACCTGGATCTCAACAGCCCCTCGATCATGGTCGAGGTCAACCGCGACAAGCTCGCGCCGCTGGGCCTGACCATGGCGCAGGTGCAGAGCGCGCTGGGCGCGGCGTTCGGCGAGAACCAGGTGTCGACCATCTACGGCGCGGCCACCCAGCACTGGGTGATCCTGCAGGTCGAGCGCTCGCTGCAGAACGATCCGGCGGTGCTCTCGCGCCTGTACGTCACCTCCAACACCGGCAAGGCGGTGCCGCTGGACACGGTCGCCAGCTTCGCGCGCAAGCCGCAGGTGCTCACCGTCAACCACCAGGGCCAGCTGCCGGCGGTGACGGTTTCGTTCAACCTGGCGCCGGGTGTGAGCCTGAGTCAAGCGGTGAGCGAGATCGATGGCGCGATGGGAAAGATCGGCCTGCCGGCGACGATCAGCGGCTCGATCCAGGGCACCGCGCAGGCGTTCCAGGATTCGATGCAGGGCATGGGCCTGTTGCTGCTGCTGGCGGTGTTCGTGATCTACCTAGTGCTCGGCATCCTGTACGAGAGCTTCATCCACCCGCTGACGATCCTCTCCGGCCTGCCCGCGGCGGCGGTCGGCGCGCTGCTCACGCTGGTGCTGTTCGGCGCATCACTCGACCTGTTCGCTTTCGTCGGCATCGTGATGCTGATCGGCATCGTCAAGAAGAACGCGATCATGCTGATCGACTTCGCGCTGGAGCGGCAGCGCGAGGAAGGCATGGCGCCGGCGGCGGCGATCTTCGACGCCTGCCGCGTGCGCTTCCGCCCGATCATGATGACCACCATGGCCGCCTTCGCCGGCACGTTGCCGATCGCGCTCGGCATCGGCAGCGGCGCCGACGTGCGCCGGCCGCTGGGCCTGGCGGTGGTCGGCGGCCTGGTGGTGTCGCAGGTGCTCACGCTGTACCTGACGCCGGTGATCTACCTGGCGCTCGATCGCCTGAACGCCCGGCTGGCGCGGCACGGCCGCGCGGTGCCGGCACGCGGGAGCTGATTCAGGCGGCCGCGTCCAGTTGCAGGTCGGCCAGGGTACGACCGACCTGAGCCAGGCCGTCGGCCTGCGAGCGGGCGGCCTCGGCGATCTGGCGGATGCGTTCGTCCACCTGGGCGGATGAACCGGTGATCGCCTGCATGGCCTCGCCGGCGCGCTGCGCGCGGCTGCTGCAGCCGGCCAGCGCATCGACGGTGTTCTGCACCAGTTCGTGGATTTCCTTCGACGACTGCGCACTGCGCTGGGCCAGCGCGCGCACTTCCTGCGCGACCACGCCGAAGCCCTTGCCCAGCTCGCCGGCATGGGCCGCCTCCACCGCGGCGTTGAGCGCCAGGATGTTGGTCTGGAAGGCGATCGAATCCATCACCTCGATGATCTCGGCCATCGCCCTGGCGCGCTCGTTGATGTCGCCGATGGCGCCCACCAGCTCCTGCACCAGCGCGCCGCCGGTCCCGGCGCTGTGCCTGGCGTCGCCGGCCAGGCGATTGGCGTTCTGCGCGTCGCCGGCGATCGCCGGCACGGTGTCGTTGAGCTGTTCCAGCGAGTGGCGCAGGGCCTGCGCCGCCAGCGTCTGGCGGGTCACGTCGGTGGCGTACTTGACCACCTTTAGCGGCCGCCCGGCCAAGTCGAAGATCGGGTTGTAGCTGGCCTGGATCCAGATCGGGCTGCCGTCGCGGCGCACGCGCTTGTACAACGCCGCGTTGTATTCGCCATGACGCAGCCGTTCCCAGAACTGTCGGTAGGCCGGACTCTCGCGTTCGGCGCGCTCGACGAACATGCGGTGGTGCTGGCCGACGACTTCCTCGCGCCGGTAGCCGAGCGCGGCGAGGAAGTTGGCATTGGCGTCGAGGATGACGCCGTCGAGGTCGAAGGTAATCACCGCCTGCGCGCGGTCGATGGCGTTGAGCCGGCCCTCCATGTCAGCCGCCTGCAGGCGCTGCGCGGTGACGTCGGTGGCGTGCTTGACCACGCGCCGCACGCGGCCCAGTGCATCGCGGACCGGGCTGTAGCTGCCCTGGATCCACACCTCGCGGCCGTCGCGGGCGAGGCGCCGGTACAGGCCGCTGTCGTGCCGGCCCTCGCCCAGTTGCTGCCAGAACCTGCGATAGGCCTCGCCCTCGCGCTCGGCAGGATCGACGAACATGCGGTGGTGCTGGCCGACCACCTGTTCGCGGGTGTAGCCGAAGGTGCGCAGGAAGTTCTCGTTGGCATCGAGGATCACGCCCGCAGGAGTGAACTCGATCACCGCCTGCACCTGGTCGATGGCGGCGATGCGTCCGAGCAGGTCGGCGCGCGTGCGGCGTTGGCCGCGCGTGGCCCACAGGCCGCGCAGGCGGGAAGCGATGGATGGTTGGCTGATGATCACGTCAGGTTCGTTGGCCGCGGGCGATCCTCATCGCCCGCCCGGCGCGTCCAGGGCCGGTCGATGCGCTTATCGGCCACGTCACCGCCGCCTTGACGCACCCGCGGCCGCCTTGCGCTAGTTTGGTGAACCCGCTCACGGAGTCGCCCATGAGACCTTCCATCCCCGCTGCGCTGGCCCTGCTTTGTGTGCTTGCGAGCGCCGGTTGCGCGACCCGCGCGAGCGAGCCCGGGTTGCTCGACGACGCGGCGCTCGCGGCCTACGCGGCCAGGCCGTTCGACAAGCAGGCGATGATGGGCCAGACGGTCGAGCTCGGCCGCAACCACGGCATGCCGGTGGTGGCCTGGTTCCCCTGCTCGGACGTGTGCCCGCAGTACACCGTGCGGATCATCCACTACCGCCTGCCGGAAGGAGCCGACTGCGCCGCCGCCGGTGGCGTGGAGGAAAGCGTTGGCGTGCCGGTGGCGATCGCCGTGCTGCCCAGGACCTTCTGCGTGCCGAAGGTGCTGGTGGCGAGCGGCAGCTACTACACCCGCTAGCACCATCGGAGGGTGCGTAGGGTGGGCTTCAGCCCACCGCTTTCTTCCGCTTCGGAGCCGGTGGGCTGAAGCCCACCCTACGCCTGCGGCCCGCCATCACCGCGGCGATGCGCAGCGCGGGCCGGAGCCCGCGCC
>NZ_JBCNYA010000010.1:0-125650 GCF_049727805.1 Frateuria sp. YIM B11624 | reverse complement strand
GACAAACAAGCAAGACGCCCCCGCAGACCTCCCCGCGAGTCCCGGCCCCTCACCCCAACCCTCTCCCCGCAGGGGAGAGGGAGCAGGGGCACGGCCGTAACCAGCTTTCCGCAGGGAGGGCGCGGCGGCACGGCGGTAACCACCTTATCCGTAGAGTGGGGAAGCAAAGGCACGGCCGTAACCACGACGGCGCTACACTGCGACCCCCACGCCCCAGGAGGTTGCCATGAACCCGACCGTCCGCCGTCTCGCCCTCGCGGCGCTGCTCGCCGTCGGCCTGCCCGCCATGGCGCAGTCGCAGCAGCGGGTCGACCCGCAGCACCTTTACGACTACTGGATCCTGCTCAACCACTCGGTCGACATCGACGTGCCCAACAGCGCCCGCGGCGTGACCCAGCCCGGCTGCGCGGCGGTGAGCTACATGATCGGGTCCGACGGCGTGCCGCGTAACCTGAAGGTGGAGAAGGTGGTGCCCCAGGGCGACTTCGGCCAGATCGCGCTGAGCGCGGTGTCCAACTTCCGCTATGGCCCCTCGCTGTCCAACAAGAACCACGACCCGGTGGACACCTACTACGTCGTGCCGTTCAACGCGCCGTCCGATCCGACCGGCCAGCAGAAGGTGATGGCGCCCTGCCGGCTGGCCGGCTACCCGAGCTGAGCTTTGCCTGGCCGTCACGGCGGCCTTGACGCCAAGTCGTTATAATCGGCGGTTCTTTGACCTGCCGTCCCGTTCCGGGGCGGCCAAATCCATTGCGGTGACCCCGCCTCGTCTGCACGGAGTCGTTCATGAGCATCGAAGATCTTGAAAGCATCGCCCAGGCGATGGTCGCGCCCGGCAAGGGCATCATCGCGATCGACGAATCGACCAACACGATCAAGAAGCGCTTCGAGGCCGTCGGCATCGAGAACAGCGAGGAAAACCGCCGCGCCTACCGCGAACTGCTGCTGACCGCGCCGGGCCTCAACGAGCACATCTCCGGCGCGATCCTGTACGACGAGACGATCCGCCAGAAGACCAAGGACGGCGTGCCGTTCACCGAGGTGATGAAGAAGAACGGCATCATCCCGGGCATCAAGGTCGACAAGGGTCCGGTCGCGCTGGCCGGCTTCCCGGGCGACGTGGTCACCGAGGGCCTGGATGGCCTGCGCGACCGCCTCACCGAATACGTCAAGCTCGGCGCGCAGTTCGCCAAGTGGCGCGCGGTGATCAACATCTCCGACGACAACCCGAGCTCCACCGCCATCGAAGCCAACGTGCACGCGCTCGCCCGCTACGCCGCGCTGTGCCAGGAAGCCGGCCTGGTGCCGATGGTCGAGCCGGAAGTGATCATGGACGGCGACCATTCGATCGAGGTCAGCTACGAAGTGCACGAGGCCGTGCTGCGCAGCCTGTTCAACGCGCTGTACGAGCAGAACGTGATGCTCGAGGGCACCATCCTGAAGGTCAGCATGGTCATTCCGGGCAAGGACTGCGACGAGCAGGCCGAGGTCGAGGAAGTCGCCGAGGCCACCGTGCGCGTGCTCAAGAGCACCGTGCCGGCCTCGCTGCCGGGCATCGTGTTCCTTTCCGGCGGCCAGACCGACGAGCAGTCGACCGCGCACCTGAACGCCATGAACCGCATCGGCCCGCATCCGTGGCCGCTGTCGTTCTCCTACGGTCGCGCCATGCAGCAGGCGGCGCTCAAGCTGTGGTCGAAGGACATGAAGGCCAACTATGCCGAGGCGCAGAAGACCGTCGCCGCGCGCGCCAAGGAAAACGGCCTGGCCGCGCTGGGTCAGTGGAACGGCTGAGTTCCGCTCGCAGGCTTGTAGAAAAGGGCGCCGCAAGGCGCCTTTTTTTCTCCCTCTCCCCTCCGGGGAGAGGGTTGGGGTGAGGGGCCGGGGCTCGCGGGAAGGTCTGCGAGGGGCGTGTTGCTTGTTTGTCGCTCTTGCGGGATGCCTCCGCGACTTGGCTCGCCTGCGGCGGGCTTCCGATCGCCTGTCGGCGCTCGGGTCACTTTTCTTTGCTGGCCCACGCCCGCGCCGGGAGCGCGGGCGAACAGCGAAGCTGGCCCGAAGGGCGGAGGGAAAGATGCCCGGAGTAAAGAAAAGTAACCAAAAGAAACGGCCTGGCGCAGCCCGGGGTGAGATAAGAGCTAGGTGCCACCTCGCCTTGCCGGGCGGGTCTCTTGCTCTTAGAGGAGCTGCCGCCGCTATACCGCGGGCGCTCGGGAGCTGAGGCAAGAGAGGCATGCGCGGTTCGTGCGGAGATGTAGCCAAAAAGAAGGGCGCCCGAGGGCGCCCTTCTTGTTCATGAAGGCGCATCCATGCGCCGCAAGCATCAGAACCGGTATTCGGCGCTGACCGAGACCATGTCGGTATCGAGATTGACGTGGTTCTTCGACGCGTCGTAATGGTCGAAGTTCAGGCCCAGGCTGGCGTTGTTGCTGAAGTCGTAGCCCACGCCCGCGCCGGCGTACCAGCTAGTGTCGTCCAGGCTCTTGCGCACCGGGTTGACGTCGTTGGAAAGGCCGTGGCCCTTCCAGCTGTACAGGCCCGTGCGCGCGCTGACGTACCAGTTCGGCGCCAGGTTGAAGTGGCCGTTCACGCCGGCGGTCCAGCCGTGCAGCTGCGAGCGGCCCTGCTCGACCACGTCGTTGCTGTTGAAGACGTTCTTGACGTGGATGTTGCCCAGGTCGTTGTAGCCGGCTTCGACGCCCAGCGCCACGGACGGGTTCACCGCCCAGCGGTAACCGCCACCGATCGCATAACCGGTGTCGTGGTCATCGTACGGGCCCTTGTCGATCGAAGTGCGGCCCACGTTGCCGTTGACGAACCAACCGTCGTTGTGGGTCGGCGCACTCTGCGCGAAGGCCGCGGGGACGGCCAGCAGGCCGGCGGAAGCAAAAGCAAGGGCAAGCAGCGTCTTTTTCATGGGAGATTCTCCTGTTGTCGTGGCGATCGCGGGGATCGATCGCTGATCGCGTGCCCTGAAAGGGGAAAGGCGACGCGTGGTCCTTGGATGCGGGCGGCATGCGAAAGATTCAATCCGCATGAGCGTCCCGGTAATTTGCCGTTAAGCTCCGTGATCGACGGCAGATGGACGTCCGGACGTCCATCTGCCGCTGGACGTAACTAGAAGCGGTACTCGCCGACCAGCGAAACGATGCCGGTGGAGCGTTTCAGGCCGGTGATCCGCTCGCCCGTATCCGGGTTGGTGTAGTGGCCCGCGTTGGCGTGGAAATAGTCGTAGCGCACACCGACGCCGAAGTGCTCGTTCACGTCCCAGCCGGTGCCGACGCCGGCATACCAACTGCCGCGTCCGGGGCGGTCGCCGTCGGAGAAGCCGAGGTCCTGGCCGATGGTGTCGTAGTAGCGGTCGTTGTTGTCGTTGGCCCAGAACCAGCCGGCGTGCGCACCCACGTACCACTGCGGCGTCAGGTTGATGCGGCCGTTGGCGCCGAGCAGCCAGCCACGCAACGCGTTGGTGGTCGAGCGCTGGTTGACCGGGTCGGAATTGAACACGTTGCGCACGCGGAAATTGCCCAGGTCCGTGTAGCCGGCCTCGACGCCGAGGCCCAGGTCCTGGCCGACCTTCCAGCGGTAGCCGCCGAGCAGGCCGTAGCCGGTGCGGCGGCCGCGATGGCCACTGAAGAAGTTGAACGCGCTGGCGTCGCCGCCAAAGCCGCCGTCGCTGTTGCCATTGGTGCGGCCCACGTTCGCGTCGACGAACCAGTTGCCGCTGCCGACCGGTTGGGTGGGCAGGTAGTTGCCGCTGGCGTTCGCCGAGTTTCCGGTTGCCGTGGTGTCCTCCTGTGCGAAGGCCGGAGCAGCCAGCAGGGTGGACGAGGCAAACGCGAGGGTAAGCAGTTTTCTTGTCATGGGGACGCTCTCCTGATTTTGAGGCCAGGCCATCCGGCGCGTGGGGAGGCGGCCGGACAGGGCGCACGGGGCATGCGCGGCCGGCATTGAACCCAGCCGCGCCTGAAGTTCCGCGATATCCGCGCCGGTCCGATTAAGGCTGAATTAATGGCCCCGCCCCTGGGCGCGGACCGGAACGACGCGACAGTAACCGCCCGATCGGCGACAATTGGCGCTTTGCCGCTTGCCCGGAGACCCGACCGATGACCACCCGCCGCGAACTCGCCAACGCCGTGCGCGCCCTCGCCATGGACGCCGTCGAGGCGGCCAAGTCCGGCCATCCGGGCATGCCCATGGGCATGGCCGACATCGCCGAAGTGCTGTGGAACGACTTCCTCAGGCACAACCCGGCCGATCCGAAATGGCCCAACCGCGACCGCTTCGTGCTCTCCAACGGTCACGGCTCGATGCTGCAGTACGCGCTCCTGCACCTGGCCGGCTACGACCTGCCGATGGCGGAGTTGAAGCGCTTCCGCCAACTGCATTCGAAGACCGCCGGCCATCCCGAATACGGCCACACGCCTGGCGTTGAAACCACCACCGGTCCGCTGGGCCAGGGCCTGGCCAATGCGGTGGGTTTCGCGCTCGCCGAGAAGGTGCTGGCGGCGCACTTCAACCGCCCGGGCCACACCGTGGTCGACCATCACACCTACGTGTTCCTGGGCGACGGCTGCCTGATGGAGGGCATCTCGCACGAGGCCAGCTCGCTCGCCGGCACCTGGGGCTTGGGCAAGCTGGTGGCGATCTACGACGACAACGGCATCTCCATCGACGGCGAGGTGCACGGCTGGTTCACCGACGACACCGCCAAGCGCTTCGAGGCCTACGGCTGGAACGTCATCCGTGGCGTCGACGGCCACGATGCCGAAGCGATCAAGCGCGCCATCACGCAGGCCACCGCGCAGCATGAAAAGCCCACGCTGATCTGCGCCAGGACCATCATCGGCTTCGGCGCGCCGCACAAGCAGGGCAAGGAAGAAAGCCACGGCGCGCCGCTGGGCAAGGACGAGGTGGCCGCCGCGCGCGAGCAGCTTGGCTGGACCCATCCGCCGTTCGAGATCCCCGCCGAGATCTACGCGGGCTGGGACGCCAAGGCCAAGGGCGCCGAGCGCGAGAAGGCATGGAACGCCACGCTCGATGCCTATGCCAAGGCGCACCCGGAATTGGCTACCGAGTTCAGGCGCCGCCTCGCTGGCGATCTTCCGGCCGACTGGGCCGACAAGGCGCAGGCGTACATCGCGAAGATGCAGTCCGAAGGTCCGGAGGTAGCTTCGCGCAAGGCGTCGCAGATGGCGCTGGACGCGTTCGGCCCGCTGTTGCCGGAACTGATCGGCGGCTCGGCGGATCTCGCCGGTTCCAATCTCACCAAGTGGAAGGGCAGCAAGGACGCAGGCAACGGCAACAGCAGCGACGGCCAGGGCAACTACGTCTACTACGGCGTGCGCGAGTTCGGCATGACCGCGATCGCCAACGGCCTGGCGCTGCACGGGGGCTTCATTCCCTACGACGCGACCTTCCTGGTGTTCTCCGATTACGCGCGCAACGCCGTGCGCATGAGCGCGCTGATCCCGGCGCACGCCATCCACGTCTACACCCACGACTCGATCGGCCTGGGCGAGGATGGCCCGACCCACCAGCCGGTCGAGCACCTGGCGAGCCTGCGTTACATCCCGAACAACCAGGTGTGGCGCCCGTGCGACGCGGTCGAATCGGCGGTGTCGTGGAAGGCCGCCATCGAGCGCAAGGGCAACCCGGCCTGCCTGGTGTTCTCACGCCAGAACCTCAAGCACCAGCAGCGCACCGAGCAGCAGGTGGCCGACATCGCGCGCGGCGCCTACGTCCTTTCCGATCCGGCCGACACCATGTTCAAGGCGATCATCATTGCCACCGGCTCCGAAGTGGAGCTGGCGATGGAGGCGGCGCGTACGCTGGGGCAGCAGGGCGTACCGGTGCGCGTGGTGTCGATGCCGTGCACCGAGGTGTTCGACGAACAGCCGCTGGAATACCGCGAGGGCATCCTGCCGTCGTGGTGCCGCGCCCGCGTGGCGGTGGAAGCGGCGACGGCCGACTACTGGCGCAAGTACGTGGGCCTGGACGGCGAAGCCGTCGGCATGACCAGCTTCGGCGCCTCGGCGCCCGCGCCGCAGCTGTTCGAGCACTTCGGCTTCACCGTCACGAACGTGGTGGATGCGGTCAAGCGCGTGGTCGGCTGATCGACTTCGCTCTATCGGGTCTTCTCCGCCGAGTGGGGAAGGCCACAGGCGGGTGAGGGAGGTCTTGCCGCAAGCGCGGCCCCTCACCCCAGCCCTTCTCCCGGCAGGAGAGGGCGCAATTCTCGGCACGACCGGCATCGGTTCTCCCTGAGCTTTCAGGGAGGAGCACGTTACGCGCCGAGCAGCACGCCCAGTTCTTCCGGCGTCCTGGCGATCGCAGCGGCGCCCGCCTGTTCCAGCTCCGCGCGACTGCCGAAACCCCACAGCACGCCGATGCCGCGCACGCGGTTGGCGACCGCGCCTTCGATGTCGAAATGGCGGTCGCCGATCATCACGGTCTCTTCCGAGGTGGCGCCGAAGTCGGCCATCGCGGCGGCGATCATGTCGGCCTTTTCGCTGTTCGCGCTGGACGGGTGGGGGCCGTACAGCCGCAGGAACGCGTGACCGAACGGCAGCTGCGCCAGGATCGGCTCGGCATGCCGATGCGGCTTGCCGGTGACGATGGCCAGCTGATGCCCGGCGTCGAGCAGTCGGCCGATCAGCGGCTCGATGCCCGGATAGACGGTGTGCTCGCGCCAGCCATGCGTGTCGAAACGTTGATGGTAGTGCTCGACCGCCGCCTCGACCTGCGCCGCGTCATGGCCGAGCAGCGGCGCGAAGCTGTGGCGCAGCGGCGGGCCGATCCAGCGGCGCAGTTCCTCGGGTGTGGGAATCGCCACGCGCAGGCGTTCCAGCGCATGCTTCACGCACGCAGTGATTCCGTGCTCGGAATCGATCAGCGTGCCGTCGAGGTCGAACAGGCAGAGCATCAGCCGTTCGCGCGCGCTTTCAGCGCGGCCACGGCCGGCAGTTCCTTGCCTTCGAGGAATTCCAGGAATGCGCCGCCGCCGGTGGAGATGTAGGAAACCTTGTCGGCGATGCCGTATTTGTCCACCGCGGCCAGCGTGTCGCCGCCGCCGGCGATCGAGAACGCCTTCGAATCGGCGATCGCCTGCGCCAGTGTCTGCGTGCCCTTGCCGAAGGCGTCGAATTCGAACACGCCGACCGGGCCGTTCCACACCACCGTGCCGGCGCTGGCGATCAGCTCCGCGTAGCGGCGTGCGGTTTCCGGGCCGATGTCCAGGATCATCTCGCCATCCTTGACCGCATCCACCGGCTTGACCGTGGCCGGCGCGTTGGCGGAGAACTCCGGCGCGACCACCACGTCGACCGGCAGCGGCACCTCGGCGCCGCGGCGCCTGGCGTCGGCGATCACCTTCTTCGCCGCGTCGATCAGGTCCGGCTCGTAGAGCGAGTTGCCGACGCCGTAGCCGGCGGCGGCGATGAAGGTATTGGCGATGCCGCCGCCGACGATGAGCTGATCGACCTTGCCGATCAGGTTGTCCAGCAGGGTGAGCTTGGTCGAGACCTTGGAGCCGGCCACGATCGCCAGCAGCGGATGCGCCGGCTGTTCCAGCGCCTTGCCCAGCGCGTCCAGTTCGGCGGACAGCAGGGGGCCGGCGGCCACCTGCGGCGCGAAGCGGATCACGCCATGGGTGGAGGCCTGCGCGCGGTGGGCGGTGCCGAAGGCATCCATGACGAACACGTCGCACAGCGCGGCGTACTTCTTCGAGAGCGTTTCGTCGTCCTTGCCCTCGCCGACGTTCATGCGGCAGTTCTCCAGCACCACCACCTCGCCGTCGGCCACGTCCACGCCGCCGAGGTAGTCGGCGACCAGGCGTACCGGCGTGCCGAGCTTGTCGCCCAGCCACTTCGCCACCGGGGCGAGCGAGGACTCGGCGTCGAACTGGCCTTCCTTCGGCCGGCCAAGGTGCGAGAGCACCATCACCTTCGCGCCGGCGTCGCGCGCCGCGCGGATCGTCGGCAGGGCCGCGTCCAGGCGCTGGGTCGAGGTGATGCGGCCGCCGTCGATCGGCACGTTCAGGTCTTCGCGGATCAGCACGCGCTTGCCGCGCAGCTCGAGATCGCTCATGCGGGTGATGGACACGGCGCCACTCCTCGGGCAGGTAAACGGTCGATGGTCGATCGGGCGCGCCGCTGGGTGGCGCGAACCGCCTATTGTCCGGCGCGGGTCCCGATGATGCAACGCCGCAACCGGCGTACTAGGCCTTGCAGGCCGCGGTCCTGCCACCCGCCGTCCGGGCGATGGCGGCAGGTGCGTGGCGGCGCCCCGTGCGGTTTATGCTGCGCGCTCCACCAGGCAGGGGAGAATCTCGTCATGGCATCGGAACTGTTGGCGCTGTACGGCTACTGGCGCTCCAGCGCGGCCTACCGCGTGCGCATCGCGCTCAACCTCAAGGGCCTGGCCTACGAGACGCGGCCGGTGCACCTGTTGCGCGACGGCGGCCAGCAGCATGGGGCGGACTACCGTGCGCTCAATCCGCAGCAACTGCTCCCGTGCCTGCGCGACGGCGAACGGGTGCTCACCCAGTCGATGGCGATCATGGAGTACCTGGAAGAGATCCATCCGGAACCGCCGCTGCTGCCCGCCGATGCGCGCAGCCGCGCCCGCGTGCGTGCACTGGCCCAGGCGGTGGCCTGCGACATCCATCCGCTGGGCAACCTGCGCGTGCTGCAGTACCTGGAGGGCCCGCTGGGTGTCGACGAGGCGCAGAAGCTGGCCTGGTCGCAGCACTGGATCGAGACCGGCTTCGACGCGATCGAGGCGATGCTCGCCGGGAACTCGGCGACCGGCCGCTACTGCCATGGCGACACGCCCGGCCTGGCCGACGCGTGCCTGGTGCCGCAGGTCTACAACGCGCAGCGCTGGAAGCTGTCGATGGAGCGCTGGCCGACCATCGCGCGCATCCATGCGGCGTGCGGAGAGCTGGAAGCGTTCCAGCGCGCGGCACCCGAGGCGCAGCCGGACGCGCTCTGAGGCAGGTCACCACCAAGAGCGCCCCCATCCGCCTGTCGGCACCTTCCCCCGCTGCGCAGGGGAAGGCTCGATAAGGGGGCGCCCGCGCTTGATCCTTCCCCCGTTCCACGGGGGAAGGTACCCGGAGGGCGGATGGGGGCCACCTTGCCGTGCACCCCACGCTCAGTCCGACGGCGCGCGCACCAGCAACACATCGGTGGGAACGGCCGGCACGATCCGCCGCGAGGTCCCGCCGACCAACAGGTGGAACGCCAGCCCGCGACGGAAGGCGCTGATCACCACCAGGTCGGCCTCCTTCTCGACCACGTACTCGCGCAGCATCACTTCCGGATGCCCATGCTCGACCAGCGGCAGCACCTGCGCGCGGACCTCGGGCGGCAGCGGCGTGTCGGCGAGGAACGACTGCATCGTCGCCATCTCCATCCGCGCCAGCTCCTCGTTGCGGCCGGCGTCCAGCCACAGCGACTTGTACGGGATGTCCAGCACGTGCATCAGCGCCAGCCGCGCGGCGGGGAACCAGCCGGCGGCCGCGGTCAGGCCGTGGCGCGACTCGGCGGTGAAGTCGGTGCCGACCAGCACGTGCCCGTAGCCGCCGTGCGGTCGCTCGCGCACCACCAGCAGCGAAGCGGGCGACTTGCGCAGCAGTGTCTCGGTGACGTGGCCGAGCGCGTGCGTGGCCGTTTCGCCGGTGCCGAGCACGATCAGTTCGCACTGCCCGCGTGCCGCCGATTCCAGGATCGCCTCCGCCGGATCGCCATCGGTGACGTGCAGCACCAGGCCGGGCACGTCGCCGGCCAGGTCGCGGCGGATCTGTCGTTCGGCCATCGCCGCGGTGGTCGGCGCCTGCCGCCAGGAAGGTGCGGTGGGCCAGCTCTCCTCGTTGCCGGGCGCCAGCACGTGCACCACGTGCAGTTCGGCCTGCCATTGCCGCGCCAGTTGCACGGCGCGGTCCAGCGCGCGGTCGGAATGGCTGCGCAGGTCGGTGGCCAGCAGGATCCTGCGCGGCGGCGCGAGGGACGGGGCGTGGTCGGTCATGCGCGCTCTCCGGGGAACGGCGGGCTCCCCGACTATAGAGCTTTGCCGCTGGTGCGGCGCGGCCTGTAGACTCGGGACACGACGGTCGCCACCGCCGGTACCGCCGCGTTGCCCTTTGCCGGGACCCGCACGCACCGTTCCCCACGGATCGCCGCGCGGAGTTCGCGCACCGCGTCGCCGGTGGACGTCCGCCCTCCCACGAACGGTGGCCTGATGCCCTACGACACAGCCTCGCTCGCCATCCTTTGCCTGCCGTTCGCGGCCAGCATGGTGGCGCCGTGGCTGCGCGGGCGACGGGCGGCGACCGGGTTGATGCTGGCCACCGCGGCGATCGGGCTGTTGCTGTCGGCGGCGCTGCAGCCGGCGCTGGCCGACGGCGCGGCGTTGCGCAGCGTGGTGCCCTGGGTGCCGTCGCTGGGACTCGAGCTGGTGCTGCGGGTGGACGGTTTTTCCTGGCTGTTCCTGGTGCTGGTCTGCGGCATCGGCCTGCTGGTGGGCGTGTACGCGCGCTACTACATGCCGCCGGAGGATCCACTTTCGCGCTTCTATGCGCTGCTGCTGGCGTTCATGGGCTCGATGCTGGGCGTGGTGATGTCCGGCAACGTGATCCAACTGGTGTTCTTCTGGGAACTTACCAGCCTGTTCTCGTTTCTGCTGATCGGCTACTGGAACCAGGGCGCGTCGGCGCGCGAGGGCGCGCGCATGGCGCTGATCGTCACTGGCGGCGGCGGCCTGTGCTTGTTCGCCGGCATGATGCTGCTGGGCCACATCGCCGGCAGCTACGACCTGGACGTGATCCTGGCCGCCGGCGAGCGCGTGCGTGCCTCGGCGTTGTACACGCCGATGCTGGTGCTGGTGCTGCTGGGCGCGCTGACCAAGAGCGCGCAGTTCCCGTTCCACTTCTGGCTGCCGCAGGCGATGTCGGCGCCGACGCCGGTGTCCTCGTTCCTGCACTCGGCGACGATGGTCAAGGCCGGCGTGTTCCTGCTGCTGCGCTTCTGGCCGGTACTCGCGGGCACCGAGGCCTGGTTCTGGATCGTCGGCGGCGCCGGCCTGCTCAGCCTGCTGCTGGGGGCGGCCGCGGCGGTGTTCCAGCAGGACCTGAAAGCCGTGCTGGCCTATTCGACGATCAGCCACCTGGGCCTGATCACCATGCTGCTGGGCCTGGGCAGCGCGCTGGGCGCGGTGGCGGCGATCTTTCATATCCTCAACCACGCCACCTTCAAGGCCTCGCTGTTCATGGCCGCCGGCGCGGTCGACCACGAAACGGGTACACGCGATTTGCGCAAGCTCGGCGGCCTGCGCCACGTCATGCCGATCACCGCCACGCTGGCGGTGGTCTCGGCCGCGGCGATGGCCGGCGTGCCGCTGCTCAACGGCTTCCTGTCCAAGGAGATGTTCTTCGCGGTGGCGCTCACTACCCATCGCGGCGTGATGGTCGATGCCCTGGCCGCCTCGATCGCGGTGCTGGCCAGCGCGTTCTCGGTCGTCTACTCGCTGCGCTTCGTGATCGGCGTGTTCTTCGGCCGGCCGCGCTCGGTGCTGCCGCGCCAGCCGCACGAGCCGCCGCGCTGGATGCGCCTGCCGATCGGCCTGCTGGCGCTGGCCTGCCTGTGGGTGGGCGTGCTGCCGGCGCTGGTGATCGGACCGTCGCTGCACGCGGCGGCGCTCGCGGTGCTGGGTGCGGCCACGCCGGCGTTCAACCTGATGGTGTGGCACGGGCTGACGCCGCCGCTGCTGATGAGCGCGGTGGCGTTCGCGTCCGGCTGCGTCGTCTATGCGCTGCTGCGTGGCTGGTTCGCCGGGCGCGAGACGCTGCCGCTGCTGGGGCGGTTGAGCGGCCGGCTGATGTTCGAGCGCCTGCTGGCGCTGCTCACCTCGACCTTGCCGGGCGTGCTGGAACGCGCCTTTCCCGGTCGCCGGCTGCAGCCGCAGCTGCTGCTGATCGTGCTGGCCGCGATGGTGGCGGCGGGACTGGCGATGTGGGGCACGCCGATGCGCTTCGGCCTGCGCGCCTCGGGCGTGGACCCGGCCTTCGCGCTGCTGTGGCTGCTCGGCGCCGCCTGCGCGGTCGGCGCGGCGTGGCAGGCCAAGTTCCACCGGCTGGTCGCGCTGCTGCTCACCGGCGGCGCGGGGCTGGTGTCGTGCGTGAGCTTCGTGTGGCTGTCGGCGCCGGACCTGGCGGCGACCCAACTGCTGGTGGAGGTGGTCACCACCATCGTGATCCTGCTCGGCCTGCGCTGGCTGCCCAAGCGCATCGCCGGACTGTCGCAGGACGCACCGCGCGCGCGGTGGCGCCGCCATCGCGACGTGCTGGTGGCCGCCGGCGCGGGACTGGGCCTGGCGGGGCTGGCCTACGCGGCGATGCTGCATCCGGTGGCCGATTCGATCTCGCACTTCTTCCTCGAGCGCGCCTGGCGCGAGGGCGGCGGGCACAACGTGGTGAACGTGGTCCTGGTCGACTTCCGCGGCTTCGATACGCTGGGCGAGATCAGCGTGCTGGCGATCGTGGCGCTGACCGTGTTCGCGCTGCTGCGTCGGTTCCGTCCCGCGGCCGAGAGCACCGGCGCGACCGCGCAGCAACGGCTGCAGGCGGCCTGGAACGAAGCGAACGGCGACGAGGTGCGGCCGGAGCTGGCCGACTACCTGCGCATCCCGGGCCTGATCATCCAGTTGATGGCGCCGGTGATCGTGCTGTTCGGCGTGCATCTGTTCCTGCGTGGGCACGATCTCCCGGGTGGCGGCTTCGCCGCCGGCATCACCGTGTCGGTGGCGCTGATCCTGCTGTACATGGCGCGCGGCGCGCGCTGGGTGGAAACGCGCCTGCGCGTGGCGCCGATGCGCTGGATCGGCGCCGGGCTGCTGCTGGCGGTGGCGACCGGCCTGGGCTCGATGCTGCTGGGTTATCCCTTCCTCACCTCGCATACCGGCCACCCGGTCGTGCCGTTGCTGGGCGAGCTGCCGCTGGCCACGGCGATGCTGTTCGACCTGGGCGTGTTCTGCGTGGTGGTGGGCGCCACTTCGCTGACGCTGGTGGCGCTGGCGCACCAGTCGCTGCGCCGTCCGCGCGTGCTGGCCGACGACGGGGAGGGCGGCTGATGGAGCTGGTGCTGGCGCTGGCGATCGGCGTGTTGGCGGGCTGCGGTGTGTGGCTGTTGCTGCGCCCGCGCACCTTCCAGGTGATCATTGGGCTGACGCTGTTCTCCTATGCGGTGAACCTGTTCATCTTCTGCATCGGCGGCCTGCGCACGGGCGCCGATCCGGTGCTGCGCGACGGCGCGGACCTCGCGCAGTACACCGACCCCCTGCCGCAGGCGCTGGTGCTGACGGCGATCGTGATCGGCTTCGCTACCACGGCGCTTTTTCTGGTGGTGCTGCTGGCCTCGCGCGGGTTGACCGGCAACGACCACGTCGACGGCAAGGACGGCACGCCATGAGCGCGCACCTGCTGGTCTGGCCGATCGTGCTGCCGCTCGTGGTCGGCGCGCTGCAACTGCTGCTGGGCGAACGCCGACGCGGCGCGGTGGCGTTGCTGGGCGCGGCCTCCTGCGTGGCGCTGGTGCTGCTGGCCGCGGCGCTGATGCTGCAGGTGGGCACGGGCGACGCAGTGGCCGCGGTCTACCGCATCGGCGACTGGCCGGCACGCTTCGGCATCGTGCTGGTCGCCGACCGGTTGTCGGCGCTGATGCTGCTGCTGACCGCAGTGCTCGCGCTGGCGCTGCTGCCGTGCGCGCTGGCGCGCTGGCGGCAACCGGGCGGGCCGGTGCAGCCGCTGGCGCAATTCCTGTTGATGGGCTTGAACGGCGCCTTCCTCACCGGCGACCTGTTCAACCTGTTCGTGTTCTTCGAGGTGCTGCTGGCTGCTTCCTACGGCCTGGCGCTGCACCGGCCGGGCGCGCGGCGGGTCAGCGCGGGCATGCACTACATCGTGGTGAACCTGCTCGCCTCGATGTTGTTCCTGGTCGGCGTGAGCCTGATCTTCGGCGTCACCGGCACGCTCAACATGGCCGCGCTGGCGAAGCTGGTGCCGCAGGTGCCACAGAACACGCGCGCGCTGTTGCACGCCGGCGCGGCGATCCTGGGCATTGCCTTCCTGGTCAAGGCGGCGATGTGGCCGCTGGGCTTCTGGCTGCCGCGTACCTACGCCGCCGCGCCGGCGCCAGTGGCGGCGATGTTCGCGGTGATGACCAAGGTCGGCGTGTACGTGCTGCTGCGGCTCAGCCTGCTGCTGTTCGGTGGCGATGCCGGTGCGGCCTCGGCGCACTTCGGTGCCGAGTGGCTGCTGTGGGGGGGCGTGGCGACGGTGGCGGTGGGCGTCGTGGGCATGCTGGGCGCGCGCGAGCTGGGCAAGCTGGCCGGCTACAACGTGCTGGTTTCCTCCGGCAGCCTGCTCGGCGCGATCGGTTTGCAGCAGCCGGCGGTGACGGCCGGTGCGCTGGCCTACCTGGTGATCTCAACGCTGGCGATCGCCGCGTTCTTCCTGCTGGCCGGTTTGATCGCGCCGCGTGAGGACACCGACGGCGCCTCGCTGCTGGAACCCTACGACCCGGCCGGCATGGCGCTTTACGCCGACGAGGACGAGAGCCATGCCACGGTGCCGGCGCCGGTGGCGCTGCTGGGCCTGTGCTTCCTCGCCTGCGCGCTGGTGCTCGCGGGCCTGCCACCGCTGTCCGGCTTCCTCGCCAAGTTCGCACTGCTGGCGCCGATGCTCGAGGCCGGTCCGCGCGTCGGCGCGGGGGCGGCGACGCTGTTCACGCTGGTGGTGGTGGCGGGCTTCTGCACGGTGGTCGCGATGTGCCGCACCGGCATCCAGATCTTCTGGGCTGACGAGGACTGGGTGTTCCCGGCCATCCGCCGCGGCGAGGCGGCGTCGGTGGTGATCCTGCTGGCACTGTGCCTGGGACTGACCGTGCTGGCCGAGGCGCCGCTGCGCTACGTCGCGGAGACAGCGGCGCAACTGCACGCACCATCCCGCTACATCCAGGCGGTGCTGCCATGAATCCTGCCGCCGCAGGGCCTTCGCGCATCCGGCGCTGGCTGCCGCATCCGCTGATGTCGGCCTTCCTGCTGCTGGCCTGGCTGCTGCTGCAGCGCAGCCTGGCGCCGGGCACGCTGCTGGCCGGCGTGCTGCTGGCGTTGGGCCTGGGCTGGGCCTTCGGCAAGCTGCGCCCGCCCGCGGCGCGCGTGCGCAACCTGCCGCTGCTGGTGCGGCTGCTGCTGCGGGTGGTGGTCGACATCGTGCGCTCCAACCTGGCGGTGGCGCGGATCGTGCTGAGGCCGCGCGGCCAGGTGCGCTCCGGCTTCGTGTCGATCCCGCTGGAGCTGACCGACCCCTACGGGCTGGCCGTGCTGGCGTGCATCATCACTTCCACGCCGGGCACCATCTGGGTGGACCACGACTCCGCACGCCGCGTGTTGCTGATCCACGTGCTGGACCTGGTCGACGAGGCGGCGTGGATCGGCGACATCAAGCACCGCTACGAGCGGCCGCTGCTGGAGATCTTCCAATGAGCCAGGGCTTCCTTGCGATCGCGATCGTCGTCGCGCAGCTTCTGCTGCTGCTGGCGATGGCCTGCGCGATCATCCGCATGGTGCGCGGCCCGCGCGCGCAGGACCGCGTGCTGGCGCTGGATGCGCTGTACGTCAACGCTATGCTGCTGCTGCTCTCGATCGGCATCCGCACCGGCAGCGTGCTGTACGTCGAGGCCGGGCTGATCATCGCGCTGCTGGGTTTTGCCGGCACGGTGGCGTTCGCCAAGTTCCTGCTGCGCGGGGAGGTGATCGAATGAATCCTCTCGATGCATTGCCGCCGTGGGTCGCCGTGCTGGTCGGTGTGATGGTGCTGCTGGGCGCCGGCTTCACCTTCGTCGGCTCGCTGGGGCTGCTGCGCCTGCGCGACTTCTACAAGCGCGTGCACGCGCCCACGCTCGGCACCACGCTGGGCACGTTCTTCATGGTGGCCGCGTCCATCGCGTGGTTTTCGGTGGCGCAGGGGCGGCCGGCCCTGCACGTCATCCTGATCGGCGTGTTCCTCACCCTGACCACGCCGATCACGCTGATGCTGCTGGTGCGCGCGGCGCTGTATCGCAACCGGGTGGAGGACCAGCGGCAGATGCCGCCGCAATGAACGCCTTGCCCCCTCTCCCCATCCCTTATCAAGGATGGGAGAGGGTTGGGATGAGGGGCGGGGCTCGGGGAAGCTTGTCTTTGCGACGAGCCAATAAAGCTCTTGCAGGCTCCGTCGGTACGCTACGGCCAGAGCGGCCCCTCACCCCAGCCCTCTCCCCGGAGGGGAGAGGGAGCCAAAAGAAAAGGCGCATCGCTGCGCCCTTTCTTCGATCCCGATAGGTCAGGGCTCAAAAGCCCAGCCCGTACGGATCGTTGCCCACCAGTTCGGTGTTCTCCGCACCGCCGCCTTCGGACAGCCGGATCTTCAGGGCCAGGCCGTCGCGCGAGTCGGCCTTGGCCAGCGCTTCCTCCAGTTCGATGCGGCCGTTCTTGTAGAGCTTGTACAGCGACTGGTCGAAGGTCTGCATGCCTTCCTGCAGGCTGCGGTCCATCGCCTCCTTGATCTCGTGGATCTGGCCGCGGCGGATCATGTCGCGGATCAGCGGCGTATTGAGCAGCACTTCCACTGCCGGCACGCGCCGCCCATCCTTGCCGATCACCAGGCGCTGGCTGATCACCGCGCGCAGGTTGAGCGCCAGGTTCATCAGCACGTTCTTGTGCGCCGATTCGGGGAAGAAGTTGAGGATGCGCTCCAGCGTCTGGTCGGCGTTGTTCGAATGCAGCGTAGCCAGGCACAGATGGCCGGTTTCGGAGAAGGCGACCGCCGCCTCCATCGTGTCGGTGTCGCGGATCTCGCCGATCATGATCACGTCGGGAGCTTCACGCATCGCGTTCTTCAGCGCCTCGTGATAGCTGTGCGTGTCCAGCCCGACCTCTCGCTGGTTGATGATCGACTTCTTGTGCCGGTGCAGGTACTCGATCGGATCCTCGATGGTGAGGATGTGGCCCGGCGAGTTCGAGTTGCGGTGGTCGAGCATCGCCGCCAGCGTGGTCGACTTGCCCGAGCCGGTGGCGCCGACCACCAGGATCAGGCCGCGCTGCTCCATGATCAGGTCGCGGAAGATGCTCGGCAGCTGCAACTGGTCGATCGAGGGGATCTCGCTCTTGATCGCGCGGATCACCATGCCCACTTCGCCGCGCTGCTTGAACACGTTGATGCGGAAGCGGCCGGCTTCCTTCACCGCCAGTGCCATGTTGAGTTCCAGGTCGCGCTCGAACTGCGGCACCTGGCCCTCATCCATCAGCGAGTAGGCGATCTTCTTGACCATGCCGCCGGGCAGGCCGGTGTTGCCCAGCGGGTAGAGCTTGCCCTCGACCTTGATGTTCACCGGGGCGCCGGTGGTCAGGAACATGTCCGACGCGCCCTTGTCTACCATCAGCTTGAGGAAGTAACCGATATCCACGAAGGACCCCTAGTTATCGCGCTTTCTTGCGGCGCGTTGCAAAGCAAGATTATGCCTGCCCACAATACGCGGCGACACTGCGCGAGGAATGAGTGATGGTGCACATCTTTTCCCGGCCGCCCGGGCGCTTCAAGCGTATCGGCAGGGCGTCGGGTGGCTTGACCCTGGTGGTGGCGCTGCTGGCGCTGGCCGGCTGTGCCAGCGTGCCCCCGCCGGACGCCTCGATGAACCAGGCGCAGGCCCTGCTGCAGTCCGCCCGCGACGCCGGCGCAGCCGACTACGATCCGGTCGATCTGGGCTTCGCCCAGGCCAAGTTCCAGCAGGCGCAGGCGGCCATGGCCGCGCGCAAGTACGCCGACGCGGCCAACCTGGCTGAGGAAGCCCGCGCCGACGCCGAGCTGGCGCGCACCCGCGCCCAGTTGGGCAGCGCACGGGCGCAGATCCAGGCCAAGGTGGACGAGAACACCCGCCTGCGCCAGCAGACCGAGCAGGCACCGGCGCAGCCGGCCCCGGCCCCGGCGGCCACGCCGGCCTCCGGCAGCAGCGCGCCGGAAACGCTGCAGGACATGCCGGCCCCGTCCTCGTCGGTGCTGTCCGCGCCGCTGCCGCAGGAAGGCGGTTTCCAGCCGGTCCCCGCGCCAGCCCAGAGCACCCAGCCGAACCAGGGAGGCCAGCGATGAAGCGCCTTGCCACCACCGCCTTGATCGGCCTGCTGGCGCTTGCCGGGCCGGCCCTGGCGCGCCAGGACGACATGGACGTCAACCGCCTCAATTCCAGCCTGAACCAGTTGGCCAGCGACCCGGTCCTGGGCACCTATGCCCAGGCCGAGCAGGCGCTGGCGCACGCCGCCATCGCGCGACTGGAGCAGGCCGGCCGCAGCGAACGGCCGCATGCCCTGTACCTGGCCGAACGCCGGGTCGACCTGGCCAAGGCCGCCGCCCAGTTGCAGGACGCGCAGGGCAAGCTGGCCCAGCTCGACCGTGAGCACGACCAGATCCTGCTGGAAGCCAGCCGCCGCGAGGCGGAAGCGGCCCGCATGGAGCTGGAGCGCCAGCGCATGCAGTACCAAATGGCGCAGGAAGAGGCCGCCCGTCTGCAGCAGCAGGGCATGGAGGCGTCGCAGGCCGCCGAGCAGGCGCGCGCCGAGGCCGAGCACGCCAAGAAGCTCGCCGCCGCGCAGAGCCGCGTCGCCCGCGCCGCCCGCAAGGAGGCCGAACTGGCCGCGCAGGCCGCACGCGCCATGCGGTCGCAGATGCAGGGCGACCAGTCGAACTCGTCCGAGCCCGAAAGGCCGGCGCCGACCAAGAAAAACTCCGGCAAGAAGACCTCCAAGGACCACTGAGCGTCCTTCGTCCCGCGCGGGCGGATGGCCGCCTGCGCCGGTGGATCGGCCCACCACGCAGGCGGGCTCGGCCGTGGGAAACGCCGCCCGTCGCGGGTTCCCGCGGTGGCTTGCGTGACCCTGGGGGCGGGAGTAGGGTCAGGGCTGCCATGGCGCACCCGTTCCATGGCTCACTGACCTGAACCATGCGCCCATTTCCCCCGCACGACTGGTCCCTGTTCCGCTTCCATGCGTACGGGGCGTGGGTGCGCGCGCTTCATCCGCCCGCGGGCGTGCCGATCACGCGCCCGCTCATCTCGCGAGGAGGTCGGATCATGTTCGAAAACCAGCAGCGTGACGACGTGGAAGCATTCATGAAGGCCGACGCCGAGTTCCGTCGGCTCTACCAGCATCACCGCGAACTCAAGAGCAAGGTGCATGACGCCGAGATCGGCGTGCTCCCCCTGGATGACGTCACCTTGGTCGGCATGAAGAAGGAAAAGCTGCACGCCAAGGAACGCCTGCAACGCATGTGGGATGCGCGCGTACCGCAGATGCACTGACTTTCCCCCTGTTTCCGATCGCGGCCCCGGCCCTTCCTGAGGAAGCGCCGGGGCCGCGTGTTTTCGGGGCTTCCACGCAACCGCAAACGGCGCCTCGGTTATCATCCACGGCTTCGCCGGCGCCCATTGGGCGCGGCCTTTCGACGGAGTCGCCATGACGGTTCACCAAAGCGTGCTGGAGCTGATCGGGCGGACCCCGATGGTCAAGGCCCAGCGCCTCGACACGGGTGCGTGCGAGCTGTTCCTCAAGCTCGAGAGCGCCAACCCCGGCGGCTCCATCAAGGACCGCATCGGCCTGTCGATGATCGAAGGCGCCGAGCGTGCCGGCAGGATCCGGCCGGGCGCCACGCTGGTCGAAGGCACCGCCGGCAACACCGGCCTGGGGCTGGCGCTGGTGGCGCAGGCCAAGGGCTACCGGCTGATCCTGGTGGTGCCGGACAAGATGAGCCGCGAGAAGATCTTCAACCTCAAGGCGATGGGCGCCGAAGTGGTGCTGACCCGCTCGGACGTCGCCAAGGGCCATCCCGAGTACTACCAGGACATGGCCGAGCGGATCGCCCGCGAGACGCCTGGCGCCTACTTCATCAACCAGTTCGGCAACCCGGACAACCCGCGCGCACACATCGAGACGACCGGGCCGGAGATCCTCGAGCAGATGGACGGGCGCGTCGACGCGGTGGTGGTCGGTTGCGGCTCCTCCGGCACCATGACCGGCCTCTCGCAGTTCTTCGCCGAACACTCGCCGCACACCGAGATCGTGCTGGCCGATCCGGTCGGCTCGATCCTTGCGCAGTACATCAACGAAGGCACGCTGTCGGACAAGTCGGCCAGCTGGATGGTCGAGGGCATCGGCGAGGACTTCCTGCCGACCATCAGCGACTTCTCGCGCGTGAAGAAGGCCTACGCGATCTCCGATCGCGAGAGCTTCCTGACCGCGCGCGAGCTGCTGGCCAAGGAGGGTGTGCTCGGCGGCTCCTCCACCGGCACTCTGGTCGCCGCGGCGCTCAAGTACTGCCGCGAGCAGATGCGACCGAAGCGCGTGGTGACGCTGGTCTGCGACACCGGCAACAAGTACCTGTCGAAGATGTACAACGACTACTGGATGCTCGACAACGGCTTCATCAAGCGCGAGCAGCATGGCGACCTGCGCGACCTGCTGCTGCGCCCGTTCGCCCAGCGTGACACGGTGGTGGTCGGGCCCAACGAGCTGCTGATGACCGCCTACACCCGGATGAAGCTGTACGACGTCTCGCAGCTGCCGGTGATGGACGGCAACCAGCTGGTCGGCATCCTGGACGAGTCGGACGTGCTGATGCACGTGCACGCCGACGAGGTGCGCTTCCGCGACCCGGTGTCCACCGCGATGATCACCTCGCTCAACAAGCTGGACGTGCACTCGCCGATCGAGGCGCTGCTGCCGGTGTTCGAGCGCGGGCACGTGGCGATCGTGGTCGACGGCGAGCAGTTCCTGGGGCTGATCACCCGCATCGACCTGCTGAACTACCTGCGGCGCAAGGTGCACTAAGGCTGTCGCGACGCCGTCTTCGCAGAACCGTAACTAGGCTCCGCCTCGCTCCGAAAGGAAACCAGACTCCATGTGTGGAATCGTTGCCGCCACCGCCCAGCGCGATGTCGCCCCATTGCTGATTGCCGGCCTCAAGGCGCTCGAGTACCGCGGCTACGACTCGGCCGGCCTGGCCGTGCTCGACGGCAGCGCCATCCAGCGCGTGCGCGCCAAGGGCAAGGTGCGCGAGATGGAGGCGCTGTACCTGGCCGATCCGTTGCGCGGTGGCACCGGCATCGCGCACACCCGCTGGGCCACCCACGGCGTGCCGAGCGAGGCCAATGCGCATCCGCACATGGTCGGCCGCGTGGCGCTGGTGCACAACGGCATCATCGAGAACTACGCCAGCCTGCGCGAGCAGTTGCAGGCGCGCGGCCACGTGTTCACCTCCGAAACCGACACCGAGGTGATGGCCGCGCTGATCGAGGAGCGCATCGCCGGCGGCATGAACCTGCGCGAGGCGGTGCTCACCACCGTGCGCGCGCTGGAAGGCGCCTACGCCATCGCGGTGGTCAGCCGCGACGAACCCGGCCACGTGGTCGGCGCCCGTCGCGGCGCGCCGCTGCTGGTGGGTGTGGGCATCGGCGAGAACTTCTTGGGCTCCGACGCGCAGGCGCTGATCCAGGTCACCAACCGCATGCTGTACCTGGACGAGGACGACGTGGTGGAGATCACCCGCGACAGCGTGCAGGTCTACGGCCTGGACGGCACGCCGGTGGAACGCGCGGTGCACCAGAGCGAGCTGTCCACCGATGCGGTCGAGCGCGGCGAATACCGCCACTACATGCAGAAGGAGATCCACGAGCAGCCGCGTGCGGTGAACGACACGCTGGAGGCGCGCATCGGCCCGCACGGCGTGCTGCCGAACATCTTCGGCGTCGGCGGCGACGAGCTGCTGGCGAAGGTGAAGGGCGTCCACATCGTCGCCTGCGGCACCAGCTACCACGCCGGCCTGGTCGCCAAGTACTGGATCGAGGAATACGCGCGGCTGCCGGTCAACGTGGAAGTGGCCAGCGAATACCGCTACCGCGATACGGTGGTGCCGCAGGACACGTTGTTCGTGGCCATCTCGCAGTCGGGCGAAACCGCCGACACGCTGGCGGCGATGCGCGAATCGCGTCGTCGCGGGTACATCGGCACGCTTGCGATCTGCAACGTGCCCGAGTCCTCGGTGGTGCGCGAGGCGGACCTCAAGCTGATGACCCGCGCCGGCCCGGAAATCGGCGTGGCGTCGACCAAGGCCTTCACCACCCAGCTCGCCGCGCTCGCCCTGCTGTGCCTGCGGCTTGCCGAACAGCGCGGGCTGGAGCGTGCGCGCTACGCGGACTTGTGCGCACAACTGGCGCACCTGCCGCGGGCGATCGAGCAGGCGCTCAGGCTCGAGCCGCAGATCGTCGAACTGGCGACGCAGTTCGTGCCGCTGGAGCACGCGCTGTTCCTCGGCCGCGGCGCGCAGTACCCGGTCGCGCTGGAAGGCTCGCTCAAGCTCAAGGAAATCTCCTACATCCACGCCGAGGCCTATCCGGCGGGCGAGCTCAAGCACGGTCCGCTGGCGCTGGTCGACGAGGCCATGCCGGTGGTCGCGGTGGCGCCCAACGGCCCGCTGCTGGACAAGCTCAAGTCCAACCTGCAGGAAGTGCGCGCCCGCGGCGGCCGGCTGATCGTCTTCGCCGACGACAGCGCCCCGATGGACGCCGGCAACGCCAACGGCACCACCCTGCGCATCGAAAGCGGCGGCAACTTCATCGCTCCGGCCGTGTTCACCGTGCCGTTGCAGTTGCTCGCGTACCACGTCGCCGTCCTGCGCGGCACCGACGTCGACCAGCCGCGCAACCTGGCCAAGTCGGTCACGGTGGAGTGAGCCTGGGCGGGCACGGGCTACATGGGCCCGTGCTCGACCTGCCGTTCTCGCTGCATGAGCGTCCACTCGGCGTGTTCGGTCAACGCGGCATGGCCGAGCGCGCGTAGGATGGAGCGTTGCTCGGCAGGGTCGTCGGTCTGGTCCAGCGCCGAGCGCGCGGTACCCAGGATGCGCTCCATGAAGCGGTACTGCTTGAGCAGCACCTTGTCCGCCTTGCGGTAGGCGTAGGCCTCGCGCACGGCGGCGATGATCGAGAGGATGCCCATCACCGCGACCAGGCTGGCCTTGGTCTCATCCTCCAGGCGCAGCGCGAACAGCGCCAGCAGCACACTGATCGATACGCCGCCCCACAGGCTCAGCGCGCCCAGCGCCTCGGTCACGCGGTGCAGCCCGGCGCATTCGATGCTCTTGCGCTCGTAGTAGTGCAGCTGGCCCGAGCGGCCCGGCTCGCCGACCCATTCGGCGATCACGCCGGCCAGCTCCGCGGTGCTGGCCGGCGGCGCGTGGCTGGGCGGCAGGCCGGAGGCACGCATCACGTTGCGGATCCAGCCCAGCTCCACGTTCTGACGCTGCAGGAAATCGTCGTGCGCAAAGGCGTGGTCGCGGGTGAGCGATATGCCCGCGCGGCGCCAATACGACTGAATCCGCAGCCCCTCGGCCAGCGCCCGGTAATCGAGGTACTTGCGGTGCCAGCCGCGGCGCTTGGCGATCGCGGTCATGGTGGTGCCGAGTGCGAACAGCAACAGGAACAGGTAGATCAGGTAGTTCTGCGCGGCGAAGTGGGCGTAGCAGGTGAACGCGATGCCCATCAGGGCGGCCAGCGTGTAGATCGTGCGCATGGCCAGCAGCACGCGGTGCTGGAAGTGCATCGCGAGCCAGTCGGCCTCGCGGAAGGTGCGTTCGATGCCCATGCGTGCCGATGCCGGCACGGGGGCGGCGGATGGCACGCCGGTGCGCGCAGCCGCGTCGATCGCGGCGGCGTAGGTGACGCACTCGTCGTTGAACTCGGCCATGCGGTCGAACATCAGCCGAAACGGCGCCGGCAAGTGTTCCTCCGGCGTTGCCGCCGAGGCGTGCCGCCAGGTCGCCGTGACCGCGGGGCGCTCCGCCGCGTCGGCTCGCCCGCACAGCACGTGGTAGAGCAGCCGTTCGTCGCCGGCGGCCAGGATGTGGTGCGGGTCGCGCTCCTCGCTGGGCGGCCCGGGCAGGGCGCCGCGCAGGTGATAGCGCACGATCTGCGCCGTGCCGCCGAGGCGGTCGGACGGCTGGCCGTCCCAGATCGCCAGCAGGATGTGGCAATGGCTGGCGATGTACACGCCAGCCTGTGCGTATTGCTGGTCGCGCGCGGTGCCGGGGTTGCCCACCTCGCGGTGCGAGCGTCCCTTGCGTACCGGCAACACCATGACCTCGGCCTGCCGGCACAGGGCCTCGAATTGGATGCGCGCCGCCGGGTCCTCGAAGTCCTCGATGTAGAGCTCGCGCGGCAGCGGCAACGGGGCGATCAGCCGTGCGCCCTGCGCCAGCGCCTCCTCGGCCGCCAGTTGGTCGCCGCCCTCGGCCAGCGCGGACAGCACCACCAGCGACAGCGAGGGCCAGGCGTGCCGCAGTTCCCCGAACAGCTTCCGCACGGCCTCGCGAACGGCGCCCGTGTCGGCCGGCGGCAGGTCGCGATGGCTGGTCACGCCGATCACCAGGGGCGTCATGGGTGCTCCAGGGCTTGCGGCCGGATGCGCCGCGGCGGCCGGCCGCAAGCCGGTCGCCGCTCCTTGCGCAACCGCGGCGCGGCTGCGCGGCGAGTGCGCTAGTGGTTGACGATCGACGGGTCTCTTGCGGAGCTGGCCTGAGCCAGCGTGTCCTCCGGAATCGTCAGGTCCGTCGGCGCGTCTTCGGGCGACGTGCTGTCGGCGGTCGGCTGGAGTTCTTCCGGAGTGCCCTGGATGGTGTGTGGCTTGGACATGGTAAGCCTCCGATGGGCGGCGGCCGGATGGCCGCCGTGTGCGTGTACGTCTTGCCTCGTTACGGCCCGGTGACGCCCGTGCGACGGGGAGCGGTCGGCCTTGCCCGAGAGGTGGACGGTGATTTCGCCGGGCAGGATTTCGCGGTCGAGTACCGCTTGCCGTCGAGCATCAGGCACAACAGGTAGGTCCACGAGCCTCGCGATTCCGCGTGGTGGTTGAAGTCGGTCATGGTCATGCGCTTGCCGTTCGAATCCAGCTTGGGTTCGCCGAAGATGCCTTTCGGCGGTTGCCTGATCCATTGCAGCGGCAGCAGGGCACCGCCTGCTGCGTTGCCGGTCAATTTCCAGGTCAGCGTCTGCCGTTTCCGATGACGGTAGACATGGTTGGCATGGCCGTGCGGGTCGACGAGAACCGACCAGGGCGTGGTGGACTTGTCTAGACTGACGCTGAGTACGTGCGGCTCCATGGTGCTCTCCGGTTGGATCGGGTGGGACCGGTCAGCGCGCGAGTGCGAGCGCACGCTGGTCGAGGACATCCTGCAAGCGTTGCTCGAAGGCAGGATTGGGTGGAAACGCGATGTGGGCCGATGCCAGGCTCTGAGCCAGCGCCGGCTCGCGATAGCCCGACAGCCATAGCCGACGGACCAGCGGCCGGGCCTCGTCGATGCGGCCGAGCGCCAGCAGGGCATCCACCTGTGCGGCGAGCAGGCGTACGTCGCCGGCGCCGCTGTGGACCCCGCGCAGGCTCTCCAATGCGGACAGCCGCAGGTGCTCGGCCGCCCGGCCCGATTGCAGGCTGGCCAGTTGCAGGCGGGCACGGGCGGTAGACAGCAGCAGGCTGCGCTCGTCCGGTTGGTCGGCCAGCAAGGGCGCGAGCACCGCGAGGGCCGCCTGGGCATCGCGGCGCGCATCGTCGCGATGCCCGGTCGCCTGCAACCATGCCGCCCGCTCGACCCGGGCCTCGGCCAGGTCCTGTTGCCAGCCGGTGTTGCTTGGATCGTGCCGCGCCAGTTCGTCCAGCGCGCGCAGCCCGCGCACCAGCGGTGCATGGGATGCACCCGTATCGCCCTGCACGCGGCGCAGGCGGGCCAGCTGGATCGAGTACAGCCCGAGGTTCTCCTTGGCATCGGTCAGGCTGGGGTCGAAGCGATGGATCTCCTCGATCACGGCGAGGGCCTGCTCGGTGTCGCGATCCGCCTGCGCGGCCCGGCCGGCCAGCGCCAGCGTGCGGGCCAGGATGGCGCGTACGCGCGCCATGTTCTGGCGCTGGCCGTTGTCCTGCGGATGGTTCTCGCTCAGCTTGGTTTCGATGCCGTCGTCGGCGGCGTACTCGGCGATCGCCGCGAGCAGGTCACCGCGCATCAGCGCCATCTTGCCCAGGTTGTTGTGCGCCTCGCCCAGGTGTTCGAACCATTCGCTATGCGGCGCGGGATGGGCGACCAGCAGCCGGCAGCGCTCGAGCATGCGCCTGTAGTGCAGTTCGGCCTCGTCCAGGCGGCCACGCGCTTCGAGCACGTGGCCGATGTCGTTGTCCAGTGTGCTCAGCTCGAACAATACCCGCGGGTCGGTGCGCGCCGGCGCGCCCATCCGCTCGAGCGTGGCTTGCGCCGCGGCGAAGGAGCGGCCAGCCGCTTCCAGATGGCCCTGGTACCAGTCGCTCATGCCGAGGAAGGCCTGGACCCGCGCGTAGGCGATCTGCCGCTCGCGATCGGCCGGCGCGGCCCGTGCCAGCGCGTTGGCCAGCGGCTCGGCCGCCAGGTAGGCGCTGGTGGCGGCGGCTAGGCGTCCCTGGTCCATTCGCACGCTGCCGATCTTCTCCAGCGCCTTGGCGCGCTGTTCGAGCACGTCGTCGGTGACGTCCGTGGCGGGGAGCGACCGGAAATAGGCCATGGCCTTGTCGTCGACCGCCTCCAGGATGTCCAGCCGCTGCACCTGGCCCAGCTTGTCGTTGAGGTCGCCGAGCATGAAGCCGACGAGCGCCTCGGCCTGTTTCTGCCGGCGCTCGGCGGCGCGACGGGCGATCATTGCGTCGATCGCCAGCAGCGTGGTCACCAGCATGACCAGCGTGGACAGCGCGGCGGCGACCGCCAGCCGCCGGTTGCGTCGCTGCAGCTCGCGCCGGCGCAACTGGTCCAGTTCCAGGCCGAGCAGGCCGGCGACGAGCTTGAGCTTGGCGGAGTGCCTGCCGTCCTTGCCGGGGCGCACGTCGGCGGCGACCGGCTCGCGATCGGCAGGGACGCCGTCCTCGGCGAGCGGGCCGCACAGGGCAGCCGAAAGGCATTCCTCGGTGCGCTGCGCGGCCGGCGCATTCGGCTCGCCCGCCACGATCAGGCAGAAGATCCGGTCGCTGCGGCCCAGCCGCCGGAACGCCCGCACTTCCGCGCCGACCCAGCGCGAGGTCGCCGCCGCGGGGGAACAGACCACGATCAGGTTGGCCGACTGCGCAAGTGCCAGGTCGACCTTGCCGCCCAGGTCGCTGGAACTGGCCAGTTCCTCGCGGTCGCGGAAGATCGGCGCCAGCCGGCGCGGAACCGTGCCGGCGGCCGTGACCAGGCCGACCAGGCGCGAGGGCACACGGTAGGTTTCCAGCGCGCGGTGCAGCCATTCGGCCCACCGCCGGTCGCGATGGCTGTAGCTGATGAAGGCGCGATAGCGGAAATCGGTGGGGCAAGCCTGGTTCATCGCACGACCCTCGCGAGGTCGCACAGCCCCCTGGCGCTGGCGGCGCGGCGAAACTAGCACGCCGGGCGTGATGCACGCTTCACGGCGCGGCGTGGCGGTCTCCGCCGAAGGCGATCAGCTGGCGAGCCGGTCCATCACTTCGCGCAGGCCTTCGCGCCAGTCGAGCAACGGGGCTCCGAGCAACTGGCCCAGGCCGGTGTTGTCCAGTACCGACCAGGCGGGCCGGCGCGCCGGGGTGGGGTAGTCGGCGGTGGCGATGGGCTGCACGCGGGGCACGCGCGGGAGCAGGCCGCGGGCATGCGCTTCGTCGAAGATCGCAGTGGCGAAGCCATGCCAGCTGATGTGGCCGCTGGCGACCAGGTGATGGGTGCCGCGCAGTCGGGCGCGTGCGTCCGGTTGCGCAAACCAGCGATCGAGCAGGGCCAGGCTCGTGCGCACGATGAGTGCGGTGGAGGTAGGGGCGCCCTGCTGGTCGGCGACCACGCGCAGTTCGTCGCGCTCGGCGCCCAGGCGCAGCATGGTGCGCAGGAAATTGTTGCCGTGCGGGGCGTACACCCAGGCGGTGCGCAGGATCAGGTGGTCGGCGCTGCTGGCGCGCAGTGCATCCTCGCCAGCCAGCTTGCTGCGGCCGTAGGCGCCCAACGGCCCGGTCGGCGCGTCGACCGGGTAGGGCGCGGTGGCGCTGCCGTCGAACACGTAGTCGGTCGAGTAGTGCAGCAGCAGCGCGCCATGCGCCCCGGCCCAGGCGCCGAGCTCGCCGACGGCCTCGCCGTTGACCCGGGTGGCCAGCGCCTCTTCCTGTTCGGCACGGTCGACGGCGGTGTATGCGGCGGCGTTGACGATCAGGTCCGGCGCCAGCCGGTCGAGCAGGCGGTCGAGGCCCGGCCGGGAAAGATCGGCCGCCTCGGCGCGCTCGCCGTCCCACAGCGTGCCGTCCCGCGTGGCCACGATCAGCTCGCCGCGCGCGGCAAGCCCGCCATCCTCGACGAAGCTGCGGCCGAGCTGGCCGTTGGCGCCCAGCAGCAGGATCTTCATGGGACGTAGACGGGCAGGCGCTCGGCCGGGACGTCCTTCAGGAACGGCGCGCGGGTGTCCTTGTCCGACAGCAGCGGCGCGCCGACCGGCCAGTCGATGCCGATGTCGGCGTCGTTCCAGCGGATGCCCGCATCGTGCTCGCGCTCGTACAGCGCGGTGCACTGATAGGTGAAGATGGCGGACTCCGACAGTACGCAGAAGCCGTGCGCGAAGCCCTCGGGGATCCAGAAGTGGCGGTGGTTGTCGGCGGTAAGCATGGCGCCGACCCAGCGTCCGAAGGTGGGCGAGCCGCGACGGATGTCCACCGCCACGTCGTACACCTCGCCTTCCAGCACGCTGACCAGCTTGCCCTGTGGATTGGGCCACTGGTAGTGCAGCCCGCGCAGCACGCCGCGGGCCGAGCGCGAGACGTTCGACTGCACGAAGCGCGCGTCGATGCCGGCTTCGCGGTACTTCGCCTCGTTGAAGCTTTCGTAGAAGAAGCCGCGGGCGTCGCCGAACACCTGCGGTTCGATCACCACGGCGCCGGGCAGGGCGGTCTGGACGACCTTCATCGTGCCAGGCCCTGGTCGACCAGGTTCTTCAGGTACTGCCCGTAGCCGGTCTTGGCGAGCGGCTCGGCCAGGCGCAGCAACTGCTCGGCGCCGATCCAGCCCTTGAGGAAGGCGATTTCCTCAGGGCAGCACACCTTCAGGCCCTGGCGGTGCTCGATGGTCTGGATGAAGTTGCCAGCCTCCATCAGCGATTCGTGCGTGCCGGTGTCCAGCCACGCGTAGCCGCGCCCCAGTTGCTCCAGGTGCAGCTCGCCGCCGCCGAGGTAGCAGCGATTGAGGTCGGTGATCTCCAGTTCGCCGCGCGGTGAAGGCTCGAGCGAAGCGGCGAAGTCGCAGGCGCGTTCGTCGTAGAAGTAAAGTCCGGTGACGGCGTAGTTGGATTTCGGCCTGGCCGGCTTTTCTTCCAGCCCGACCACGCGGCCGCCGGCGTCGAATTCAGCCACGCCGTAGCGTTCGGGATCGCGTACCCAGTAGCCGAACACGGTGGCGCCGCGCTCGCGCGACGCCGCACGCTGCAGGCGCTCGGACAGGCCCACGCCATAGAAGATGTTGTCGCCCAGCACCAGGCAACTTGGCGCGCCGGCGAGGAATTCGCGGCCGATCAGGAACGCCTGCGCCAGGCCGTCGGGCGAGGGCTGCACGGCGTAGTGGATGTCCATGCCCCACTGCGAGCCGTCGCCGAGCAGCCGCTGGAACAGCGCCTGCTCGTGCGGGGTGTTGATCACCAGCACTTCGCGGATGCCGGCGAGCATCAGCATCGCCAGCGGGTAGTAGATCATCGGCTTGTCGTACACCGGTAACAGCTGCTTGCTGATGCCCTGGGTGATCGGATACAGCCGCGTGCCGGAACCGCCGGCCAGGATGATGCCCTTGCGTGCGCTCATGCGAGGCTCCTCACGATCCCAGCCGTTCCATGCGGTAGCTTCCGTCGAGCACGCGCTGCACCCACAACTGGTGGGCCAGGTACCAGTCGACGGTATGTGCCATGCCGCTGTCGAAAGTTTGCGTCGGCGCCCAGCCGAGTTCGCGCTGGAGTTTGCCCGCGTCGATGGCGTAGCGGCGGTCGTGGCCCGGGCGGTCCTTGACGAAGGTGATCAGCGACTCGCGCGGGCGTCCGTCGGCCAGCGGCCGGCGCGCGTCCAGCAGCGCGCAGATGGTCCTGACCACCGTGATGTTCTCGCGCTCGGCGTTGCCGCCCACGTTGTAGGTCTCGCCCACGCGGCCGGCCTCGAGCACGCGCCGGATCGCGCTGCAGTGGTCGCCCACGTAGAGCCAGTCGCGGATGTTCATGCCGTCGCCGTACACCGGCAGCGACTCGCCGGCGAGCGCCTTCTGGATCACCAGCGGAATCAGCTTCTCGGGAAACTGGTACGGCCCGTAGTTGTTCGAGCAGTTGGTGGTGAGTGTGGGCAAACCGTAGGTGTGGTGGAAGGCGCGGACCAGATGGTCGGAGGCCGCCTTGGAGGCCGAATAGGGCGAGTTGGGCGCGTACGGCGTGGTTTCGGTGAACTTGCCTTCGGCGCCGAGCGAGCCGTACACCTCGTCGGTGGACACGTGCAGGAAGCGAAACGCCTCGCGGGCATCGCCTTCCAGGCCGCGCCAGTAGTCGCGGGCGCATTCGAGCAGGCCGAGCGTGCCGACCACGTTGGTCTCGACGAAGGCGGCCGGACCGTCGATCGAGCGGTCCACGTGCGATTCGGCGGCGAAGTTGACGATCGCCCGCGGCCGGTGTTCGGCCAGCAGCCGGGCCACCAGCGCGCGGTCGCCGATGTCGCCCTGCACGAACAGGTGCCGGTCGCTGCCTTCCAGCGAGGCCAGGGTGTCGAGGTTGCCGGCATAGGTCAGCTTGTCCAGGTTGACCACGCGCCGGCCGTCGGCCACCGCCTGCAGCACGAAATTCGCGCCGATGAAGCCGGCGCCGCCAGTGACTAGCAAGGTTTCCATGGGGTCCGTTCGTGTTCTTCCAAACCACGCATTGTGCCATCGGCGGGCTGGCGCCGGGGCCTGAGCGGCACCTCCGGCTGATGAAAATTAAGGAAAAAGCAGGCTTCGCGGTTAAGATGGCAGCCCCATCATCGCCGGCACACCCCGCCGCTCCCATCATGCCCAAGAAGAATGTCGCACCCCTCGGACTCGGTACCCGCGCGATCCACGCCGGACAGCATCCCGATCCGAGCACCGGCGCGATCATGACGCCGATCTACGCCACCTCGACCTACGTGCAGGAAAGCCCCGGCAAGCACAAGGGCTACGAGTACTCGCGCACGCAGAATCCGACGCGGATGGCCTACGAGCGTTGCGTGGCGGATCTGGAAGGCGGCGTGGCGGGTTTCGCGTTCGCCTCCGGGCTGGCCGCGGCGGCCACGGTGCTGGACCTGCTCGATTCGGGCAGCCACGTGATCGCCATGGACGACCTCTACGGCGGCAGCTACCGGCTGTTCGAGCGGGTGCGCCGGCGCTCCGCGGGCCTGGACTTCGAGTTCGTCGACCTGAACGACGCCAAGGCGCTGAAGGCCGCGCTCAAGCCCAACACCCGCATGATCTGGGCCGAGACGCCGACCAACCCCATGCTCAAGCTGGTGGACCTGGCCAAGGTCGCCGCCTTCGCCAAGAAGCACGGCCTGATCCTGGTGGTGGACAACACCTTCTGCTCGCCGATGGTGCAGCGGCCGCTGGAATTCGGCGCCGACCTGGTGCTGCATTCGGCCACCAAATACCTCAACGGCCATTCGGACATGGTCGGCGGCATCGTGGTCGCCGGCAACCAGGAACTGGCCGAGAAGATGGCCTTCCTGCAGAACTCCGTGGGCGCCATCGCCGGCCCCTTCGATGCGTTCCTGGCCATGCGCGGCCTGAAGACCCTGCACCTGCGCATGCAGGCGCATTGCCAAAGCGCGATGGAACTGGCGCAGTGGCTGGAGAAGCACCCGGCGATCGAGCGGGTGATCTATCCGGGCCTGAAGAACCATCCGCAGCACGCGCTGGCGCGACGCCAGATGCACGGTTTCGGCGGCATCATCACGATCGAGGTCAAGGGCGGCCTGCGCAAGGCGCGCCGCATGCTGGAGCGCTGCGAACTGTTCGCGCTGGCCGAATCGCTCGGCGGCGTGGAAAGCCTGATCGAGCATCCGGCCATCATGACCCACGCCTCGGTGCCGCCGGCCAACCGCAAGCGGCTGGGCATCAGCGATGGCTTGGTACGCCTCTCGGTGGGCGTGGAGGACGTGCGCGACCTGCGCGACGAGCTCGCCTTTGCCCTGGCTTGACCGGCAGTTCGGATAACCCGTGAAAAGTGCTGTCCTATCGACCCCCGCCGTCGGGCCCTCCTGGCTCCAGCGGGGACCTTTCGCTGCCCTGGGCGCCTACCGGTCGCTGACCTGGGAACTGGCCAAGCGTGACGTGCTCGGCCGCTACCGTGGCGCGAGCTTCGGGCTGCTGTGGTCGTTGCTCAGCCCCTTCCTGATGCTGATGGTCTATTCGTTCGCCTTCGGCTTCGTGATGAAGGCGCGCTGGCCGGAGGCCGAAAGCGGCGGCACGCACTATTCGATCATCCTGTTCATCGGCCTGATCGTGCACGGCTTCTTCGCCGAATGCCTGAACCGCGCACCGCACCTGATCACGGACAACGTCAACTTCGTCAAACGGGTGATCTTTCCACTGGAGATCCTGCCCTGGCCGATGGTGATGTCCGCGCTGTTCCACACCGGCATGAATACGCTGGTGTTCCTGGCGCTGCACCTGTTCCTGGACCACCAACTGGCCTGGACGACGGTGCTGCTGCCGCTGGTGCTGCTGCCGCTGGTGGTGCTTTCGCTGGGCGTCTCCTGGCTGCTCGCCGCGCTCGGGGTCTACCTGCGCGACATCGGACAGGTCACCGGCGTGCTGGCCACCGCCATGCTGTTCCTCTCTCCCGCGATGTACCCGATGGACGCGCTGCCGGCCGCCTGGCGCTGGCTGCTGCAGCTCAATCCGCTCACCTTCATCATCAACCAGGCCCGCGCGGTCACCTTGTGGGGCACGCTGCCGGACTGGCAGGGGCTGGGCATCTACATGGCGTGTGCGCTGGCAGTGCTGGCGGCGGGTTATGGCCTCTTCGGCCTCACCCGGCGGGGGTTCGCCGATGTCATCTGAATCTGGCATCCGGGTCGCCGGCCTCCACAAATCCTTTCCCATCTACGAGCGCCCGGTCCACCGGTTGCTGCAGATGCTTTCTCCGCGGGGCACCAAGCAGCGCTGGTTTCGCCAGTTCCATGCGCTCAAGGGGATCGACCTCGAGGTGCGCAAGGGCGAGACGCTGGGCATCGTCGGCCGCAACGGCTCGGGCAAGTCCACCTTGCTGCAGATCATCTGCGGCACGCTGGAGCCCTCTGCCGGCACGGTGCAGGTCCAGGGGCGCATCGCCGCCCTGCTCGAACTCGGCGCGGGTTTCAACCCGGACTTCACCGGGCGCGAGAACGTGTTCCTCTACGGTACGGTGCTGGGCCTGACCCGGGCGGAGGTGCAGGCGCGCTTCGACGACATCGCCGCCTTCGCCGACATCGGCGATTTCATCGACCAGCCGGTGAAGACCTATTCGAGCGGCATGTACGTGCGCCTGGCCTTCGCCGTGGCGATCAACGTGACGCCCGACATCCTGGTCGTCGACGAGGCCTTGTCGGTCGGCGACGAGGCGTTCCAGCGCAAGTGCTTTGCGCGGATCAACCGGATCCGCGACGAGGGCGCCACCGTGCTGTTCGTCTCGCACTCGGCCGGCGTGGTGACGCAACTGTGCGACCGGGCCGTGCTGCTCGATCGTGGCGAACTGCTGCTGGAGGGCTCGCCCAAGTTCGTGGTTTCCCGTTATCAGAAGATGTTGTACGTACCGGCCGAGCGCGCCGAGGCCGTGCGGGAGGCGATCCGTGCCGAGCGCGAGGATCCTTTGGAGGTCGTGGCGTCGGACGAGTCGGCGATCGACGCGAGCGATGCGCAACTGGTCAGGGAAGCTTCGGCTGATGGTGCGCGGCTGGCCAAGCCGGCAGAGGACTGGTTCGACGAGGGCATGACGCCCAAGAGCACCATGCGTTATGACAGCCGCGGCGCCACCATTGCGGACCCGCACATCGAATCGCTGGACGGGCGCACGGTCAACGTGCTGCGCGCGGGACAGGACTACGTCTATGTCTATCGCGTGGATTTCGAGGTCGCCATGCGTGGCGTGCGTTGCGGTATGTTGGTCAAGACCCTCACCGGCCTGGAGCTCGGCGGCGCGGCGAGCAGCCCGGCCCGGCAGCCGATCGCCCGGGTCGACGCCGGCGGCAGGGTGGAGGCGCGCTTCCGCTTCCGCTGCCTGCTGGACGGGGGCACCTACTTCCTCAATGCCGGGGTGCTGGCGATGGTGGGTGAACAGGAAACCTACGTCGACCGGCTGATCGACGCCGCCATGTTCCGGGTGCTGCCGCAACCGGAACGGCAGGCCACTGGCTTCGTGGATTTCTGCGTGCAGCCCTCCGCACGCGTCTTAGGGACCGAGTTGGCTTCATGAACGACCTTTCCAGCCCTGACCAGCGGCGCGCCATCCTCATCGTCGGCATGCACCGCAGTGGCACCTCGGCGCTGACCCGCGTCATCAACCTGCATGGCGTCCCGCTGGGCCGGCAGTTGCTGGAGGCCGCGTTCGACAACGAGGCCGGCTTCTGGGAGAACCAGGCCATCGTGCATCTGCACGAGCGCATCCTCGACCACCTGGGTTCCAGTTGGGACGACCCCCGCGAGCTGCCGGCCGGCTGGCTGGAGGAGGTCGAGGGGGCCGGCTTCCTCGATGCGCTGGTGGCGGCCATCCGCGAAGAGTTCGGCGACGCTCCGCTGTGGGCGGTGAAGGATCCCCGCCTGTGCCGGTTCCTGCCGCTGTGGCTGAAGGCGCTCGAGTCCCTGCGGATCGAACCGCGACTCGTGTTCGCGGTACGCCATCCGGCCGAGGTCGTCGGTTCGCTGGTGCGACGCAACGGCCTGTCGCCGGCGGTCGCTTCCATGCTGTGGCTGCGCCACCTCGCCGAGCCGCTGCGTGCCTCGCGCGGCAGCCTGCGCTGCGTCACCGACTACGCCGGCCTGCTTGCCGACTGGCGCGCCTGCATGGACTCCCTGGCACGGTGCCTGGCGGTCGAGTGGCCGGCCCGTTCCGCGGCAGTGGCGAGCCAGGTGGAGGCCAACCTGCATCCGGACCTCAAGCACCAGCATGCCGCGGTAGCCGAGGAACTCCTGCCGGGCCCGTGGCGTGCTGGCATGCTCGGCATCCACGCCGAAAGCCTCCAGGTGATGGCGGGAGAGCGGGACTGGGGCACGTTGGAGGCATCGATAGAGGCGTTCCTCGATCGACTGGCGTTCGCGTTGCCGTTGATGAGCCAGTTGCAGGTCAAGTCCCGGTTCGACCGCCTGGAAGGCGAGCTTGCCGTGGCGCAGCAGGCCCGGGAGGTTTACCGCTGCGAGGCAGAGAGACTGTTCGCCGAGAGCAGCGCCTCGCTCGAAGAGGCGAGCAAGGCCAAGCAGGAGGCGAACCAGGCGAAGCAGGAGGCCGAACGCATCCGCAAGCTTGCCCTGATGCATGAGGAGGACGCCTGCGAGTACGAGGAAAGGGCTGCTCGCCTGCATGACGACGAACTGCGCGAAGTCGAGGCCGCACGCCAGGAGGTTGCGCGCGCCAAAGTGCTGCTGGTTGCCGCGCGGGGGGAACTGGTCAAGCGTGAGGCTCGCATCAATACGCTGGAGCTGGCGCGGCAGGAACTGGAGCTGATCAAGGGCAGTTGGTCCTGGCGGATCACCCGTCCCATCCGTGTCGCCAAGCGGTTGTTGCGCGGAGGTGGGCGCCTGGGCGCGGCGGACCGCGAGCAGTTGCTCCGGTTGCTCGGACGCGCTCCTGCGCAGGCATCCCAGGGCGCCGGGGCGGTGCAGGTATTGCCCCCGTTGACTCCGCAGGCCGCGGGCTTCCGCGACATTTTCGTCTGGTCGGTCATCGACTGGCACTTCCGCATCCAGCGTCCGCAGCACCTGGCCAAGGAGTTGGCCCGGGAAGGGCACCGGGTGTTCTACGTTTCCTGCCAGTTCGTCAATGCAGGCGAGGCGGGTTTCCAGGTCGAACCATTGGACGATGCCGGACGCCTGTTCCGGATCCAGTTCAATCTCGCCGGGGCGCCCGGCATCTATCACACGGTGCCGACACCGGACGACCACGAGCAACTGCGCGAAAGCCTGGGCACCCTGCTCGCCTGGACGCGAAGCCGCTCGTGCCTGTCGCTGGTGCAGCATGCCTGGTGGCTGGAGCTGGCGCAGCAACTGCCGAACATGCGGCTGGTCTATGACTGCATGGATCACCACGGCGGCTTCGACGAGATCAGCCCGGACATGCTCGCCCGCGAAAGCGAGCTGATGCGCACGGCCGATCTGCTGGTGGTGACATCGCAATGGCTGCAGGAGGAGACCCGCGCACTCAACCCGCGCACGCTGATCGTGCGCAACGCCTGCGAGTACGACCATTTCGCGACGCCGGCCGATCCCTGCTTCCGCGACGAACGGGGCCGCAAGGTGATCGGCTACTACGGTGCCATCGCCGAATGGTTCGACGTGGACCTGCTCGAGGCCGTGGCGCGGCGGTTCCCCGATTGCCTGGTGCTGATGGTCGGCAACGACACGGTCGGCGCGGGCAAGCGGCTGGGTCACCTGGACAACGTCCGCTTCACCGGCGAGGTGCCCTACGACAGATTGCCGTTCTTCCTGACCGGTTTCGACGTCTGCCTGCTGCCTTTCCAGGTCATCCCGCTGACCTTGGCGACCAATCCGGTGAAGGTCTACGAGTATTTGAGCGCCGGCAAGGACGTGGTGGCGATCGACCTGCCGGAGATGGCCCAGTTCCACGGGCTCGTGCGCACCGCGAGCGACCATGCCGGCTTCATCCGGCAACTCGCCGAGGCCCTTGCCGCCGCGCCGGATGCGGAACTAGTGGCGCGGCGCCGGCAGTTCGCCTCCGAGCAGACCTGGTCGCACCGCGTGAAGGACCTGGTCGACGCCATGGCTGCCGTGCCGGAGCCGCGCGTGTCGGTGATCGTGGTCACCTACAACAATCTCGATCTGACCAAGGCCTGCCTGCGCAGCCTCGAGCTCTACAGCGATTACTGCAACCTCGAGGTCATCGTGGTCGACAACGCGTCGGCTGACGACACGCCCGCGTTCCTCACCGCATGGGCAACGCAGGGCGAAGGTCGTCGGGTGATCCTCAACGAGGACAACCGTGGCTTCGCCGCGGCCAACAACCAGGGCCTGGCGGTAGCCGACGGCGACTACCTGGTGATGCTGAACAACGATACCCACGTCACGCCCGGCTGGATCGCCACGCTGGTCGCGCACCTGCGCCGCAGCGGCACGCTGGGCATGATCGGTCCGGTGACCAACAACATCGGCAACGAAGCGCGCATCGACATCCGCTACGACGACATGGACGGCATGCTGCAGGCGGCGGGTGACTACACTGCACGCCATGTAGGCCAGCTCACGCCGCTGCGCACGGCGGCGTTCTTCTGCGTGATGATGCGCCGCGAGGTCTACGAGAAGGTCGGCCCGCTGGACGAGGCGTTCGGCATCGGTTTCTTCGAGGACGACGACTACTGCCGCCGCGTCGACCAGGCAGGCTGGTCGATCGCCTGCGCCGAGGACGTGTTCGTCCACCACCAGCTTTCCGCCTCGTTCAACAAGCTCAAGCAGGAGCGCCGCGCGCAACTGTTCGAACAGAACAAGGCGCTGTACGAGAAAAAGTGGGGCCCGTGGGAGCCGCATCGCTACCGGCCGGGCGTGCTCGGCTGACAACAGTCCCGCTCCCCGAGTACCCCCGCATTCCTTCCATTCCCAGGTTGATCCATGGCAAGCGCTCGCAAGCACATCGTCTGCATCGTCGGCACCCGTCCTGAAGGCATCAAGATGGCGCCGCTGATCAAGGCCCTGCAGCGCGAGCCGTGGGCACGGGTGACCGTACTGGCGACGGCGCAGCACCGAGGCCTGCTCGACCAGGTGCTGGCGCTGTTCGACATCGTGCCGGACGTCGACCTGGACATCATGCGGCCGGGCCAGGCGCTGCCCGAACTCACCGCGCGCCTGATCACCGGGCTGGACGAAAAGTTCGCTGCGCTGGCGCCGGACGTGATCCTGGCGCAAGGCGATACCACCACGGTGATGGCCGCCGCGATGGTGGCGTTCTACCGCCGCGTGCCTTTCGGGCACGTGGAAGCGGGCCTGCGCACGCACGACCTGGGCAACCCGTTCCCGGAGGAAATGAACCGGCTGCTGGCCGGGCACCTGGCGCGCTGGCACTTCGTGCCCACCGGGCGCGGGCGCGAGAACCTGCTGCGCGAAGGTATCGATGCCGCGGCGATCCACGTCACCGGCAACACGGTCGTCGACGCGTTGCTGGACGTCGCCGCCGCCAATCGCGCGCTCGACCTTCCGCTGGATCCGTCGAAACGGCTGGTCCTGCTCACCGCGCATCGCCGGGAGAACTTCGGCGAGCCGCTGCGCGAGGTATGCCGCGCGGTCCTGGAGCTGGTCGAGCGCCATCCCGATATCGAGGTGCTCTATCCGGTGCACCCCAATCCCAACGTGTTGGGCGTGGCACGCGAACTGCTCGGCGGACGGGAACGCATCCATCTGTGCGAGCCGCTGGACTACGCGCCTTTCGTCGAGGTGCAGAAGCGCGCGTACCTGATCCTCACCGATTCCGGCGGCGTGCAGGAGGAGGCGCCGGCACTGGGCAAGCCGGTACTCGTGCTGCGCAACGAGACCGAGCGGCCCGAGGCCGTCGACGAGGGCGTCGTGCGGCTGGTCGGTACCGACCGGGAGCGGATCGTGGCCGAGGCCAGCCGTCTGCTGGACGATCCCTCGGCCTATCAGGCGATGGCCCGCGGCGTCTCGCCGTACGGCGACGGCAAGGCCTCCGAACGCATCGTCGCCGTGCTGCGCCAGGCATTGGCGTCCTGATCGAAGCATAATGCCCGGATCCTGGGCCAAGCCGCGCATCCTGTTGTAATATCTCCGCTTTTGCGGGCAGGGGGCAGGAGATGGCGCAGCCGGATGGGCGCATGCAGCGCATGTGGCGGTCGATAACAGGGCGATCGTGCCTTGTCTTGGCCGCGGTGGTGATCGTGCCTTTCGCGCTGGTGTGGTGGCTGGACCCCGCCGTCGCCAAGTTGCCCGGCATCCTGTTGTGGCGTAATGCGCTTCCCCTCGTCCTGCTCGCGTTGCTGGTCCTGGCACTCAGCGGCCGCGCGCTGGTCACCGCTCTGCTGACCGGCGGCCTGGTGCTCGCCATTTTCCGCGTAAATGCCATCAAGGAGCTCAACATGAATGAGCCCTTGTTGCCCGGCGACGTGGTGCTGCGCCACCAACTGGCGAACAACCTGGAGTTCTTCGGCCGTTACCTGGGGCACAGTGCATTGCCGTGGATTGCCGCGGTGCTCGGCCTGCTGGCGCTGTTCTGGCTGTGGCGCCTGGAGCGCAGCAACCGGCTGGCCGTCGCGCCGCGCCTGGCCGCGCTGGTGGTTGCGCTGGTCGGGCTGGTTACCCTGTTCCACGGTGACGGCCCCTTGCGCACGGCTTACGCGGACCAGCACATGCCGGCCTTCCCGCTCTGGCACCCCATCGAGGGCGTCAGGCGCGACGGGCTGATGGCGGGCCTGGTGCGCCTGTCGCAGGAAGCCCGAGTGACGATCCCGAAGGCGAACGCTGCGCCAGTGCGCACCTTCGTTTCGGCGCACGCCCAGGAACTGAAGGCCCGGACCGAGCGCGCGGTGCCGGCCGAACTTCCGGACATCGTGATCGTGCAGAGCGAGGCGTTCTTCGAACCCGGTCTGCTCAAGGGCGTGGAGTTCGGTGACTATGCGCCAAACTTCGCCCGCCTTTCCGCCCAGGGCATCAGCGGCGCGCTCGGCACGCCGGCCTATGGCGGCGGCACGATACGCACCGAGTTCGAGACGCTGACCGGCTATCCGGTTCAGGCATTCCCCGCGGTGGCCTACCCCTACTACGGGCTGGCGGCCAGCTGGATGCCGAGCATGCCGCGCCGGCTGCATGAGTTCGGTTACGAGACGCGACTGCTGCACCCGTTCAAGTCCAGTTTCTGGAACCGCTCCCAAGTGATGCCGCTGCTGGGTTTCAAGCACACCGATTACGAAGAGAGCTTCAAGGACGCCGCGCATGCCGGCTACTACGTCGGCGACCAGGCCTTGTTCGACCACGTGCTCTCCACTTTGGAAAAGCACACGGACAAGCCGCAGTTCGTCATGGCCATCACGATGGAAAACCATGGGCCGTGGGGCGGCGACGTCGGTGACTTCGGCAAGATCCTCAAGGACAGGCCGATTCCACAAGGCCTCTCGAACGAAGCACGGTTGGAGCTCACCCACTATCTCTCGCACCTGGTCAATGGCGACCGCGCGCTGGGCGATTTCGCCGCCCGTCTGCTCGCGAGGCCGCGGTGGACGGTGTTGCTGTTCTACGGCGACCATCTGCCCTCGCTGCATCACGCTTTCCAGGAGGTCGGCTTTGACGACGGGCAACCGGGGCCGGCGCAGCACACCCGTTACGTGCTGCTCTCGAACAGGAACCTGACCGCCCACGCGCTGGATCTGAAAGCCTATGACCTTCCGGGACTGGTCTTCGACACGATCGGGTTGCCGGAAGACGGTTACCTTGCCATCGAGGCCGAAGTGCGCAAGACCATCCAGCAGGATCCACAGGCGGATGTCCCGGCCTACGGCCAGGTGGTCTTCAATGCGGCCCGACTGGCGGTGAACTGCCGCAAGACGCTGACGATCGAGGCGCGCTGTCCCACGGAGCTGGCCGGAGCACCCTAGCGGCGGCGCCGGCGTGGCGGAAGCGGCCGACCTTCAAGCTACGCAGGACAACCGCGGTCCAAAGCATGCGCATCCTCCTGCTCGCCTACAACTACCCGCCCCTTGCCTCGCCGCAGGCGATCCGCTGGTACTACCTGACCCGTGAACTGGCGAGGCAGGGGGCCTCGGTACATGTCCTGGTGCCTGACCTGCCGGGCTCTCCCTGCACGTCCCTGCCGGTGCCCGAGGGCGTCGTGGTGCATCGATGCGACGCCGGCGGGCTGGCTGCCTGGTTCGCGCGCAGGCGCAAGGCCGCAACGCCCGGAACCGACGATGCGCGCGTTCGGGGCAGGCAGACGCAGGCACTCCGCTTGAACTGGAAGGGACGCCTGTATCGCCTGCTCGACCGGCTCATTTCCCTCTATTGCTATCCCGACAGCCGCGGGCAATGGCGGCACCCGGCGCAAAGCGCGCTCGATCGGCTGCTCGATGAGCTCGCCCCCGACGTGCTCATCAGCTCGCATGAACCGCCGGCACCGCTGCAGCTCGGCCTGGCGGTGGCGGCCCGCGTGCCGGTATGGCTGGCCGACTTGGGTGATCCCGTGCTGGCGCCCTACACGCCCGGACGTTGGCGCCGACGCGCGTTCCGACTGGAGCGTCAGGTCTGCCGCAGGGCCACCGCGCTCAGCGTCACCACCGAACGCACGCGACAACTGCTGATCCAGCGGCATGGAATCGACCCTTCCAGGGTGCAGGTCCTGACCCAGGGCTTCGACGACACACTGCCGACCACGGTGTCGGCGGTTGTCCCGCGGTCACCCGACAGTCCGCTGCACCTTCTGTACGCGGGCCGGTTCTATCCCTTCCGCAGTCCCGCGCCATTGCTGGAGGCGGTCTGTGCCGTTCCCGGCATCCGCCTGACCATCGCCGCGCCGGAAGTGGATCCCAAGTACCTGGCGATGGCCGCGCGCAGCGGTGGCCGCATCGCCTTCCTGGGCGAACAGCCGCACGACGTGGTGCTGCGCATGCAATTGGAATGCGACGTTCTGGTGAACATCGGCAACGCGCTGGAGGCCCAGATACCGGGCAAGCTCTACGAATATCTGGGGAGCGGCAAGCCCATCCTGCACCTGGCATCGACCGGAGACGATCCGGTGGTTCCCCTGCTCGCCGAGTGGGGCGTGGGCTGGTCGTGCGCCAACACGGCGGAAGCCATCGGAGGACTGCTGGCCAGTATGCCGGATGCGTTCCCGTCGCTGCAGGCGCAGCTTCGCCTGGGCAAGGAACAGGCGCGTGCGTTCGGCTGGTCAAGCCTTGCGGCGGGATTGCTGCAACGCTGCCACCAGCTTCTGCAGGCGGCTCGCGGAGGCTGAAAGAGGCGCCGCCTCAGTACGGTGGCGGCTTCCTCATCATGCGGTTCGCACGCTGGAATTCCGGCGAGAACACGTTCAGTCGATGCACCTGCAACATGTGGATGAGATCCTTGCGCGTCTGCTCCGAGTAACCACAGACAGTGAGAAGCGGCAGACACTTCTCGGGGGGCAGCGTGCCGTGATCGGCCATGTACCAGATCTGCCGGGCCATTTTCTGGTGATAGAGCGACCCATACGGCGCGCTTCGCCAAGCCTTGGCGGAGTACGGCAACTGCAGCGCGACGAGTGCGATGCAGGCGGAGGCGACAAGAAACCCCTTTGCCCTAGTGGATGCCTGCACCGTGCGCATGTCACCGGCACACATGAGCAGCAGCGCGATGAGATTGAAGCCATAGAACATCACGTAGCGGGATTGGTTGAGGTAACCGTTGCCGTACGTGGGGATCCGGCCATAGATGATGCCGGCCAGGAGTGCATAGAAAAACAGCATCAGCAGCACGCCGACAAACATCGGTGCGTTGATGGGGCTCTTGCGGAGTGCGCGCCACCAGAACCATAGATGCGCAAGTGCGAGAAGGGCGCCGATGACGAGTTGGACCGCCAGCGCACCGTCGCCGACCATGGACTGCAGCGGAAGGATGTAGGCAACAGAGGAAGCGAGCGGGATTGCCCACCATTGCCACCAGCCGCCATCGACGAATGCACTGGCCAGTTTAGCGACCCGTGCGCCAAGCGGCATGCTTGCGTAATCCGGTACGTGGTAGAGCATCGCCAGTGCGATGCGGCCAACCACCAGGCACAGCAGCAACACCAGAGCGCATTTCCAGGCATGGGGCCGGACTTGCGGAGAACGTAGCGCGACGACGCCGAGCGCCAACCATGCGGCGGCCGTGGCGAGCATCGCCGTATCGTCGGCCGCCAGGTCCAGAATCAGCGCCGACAGGATCAGCCAACCGAGGGTGCCATTTGCAAGCCCGCGCCAGAGTGTCATGCAGAACGCGAACAACAGCACGTAGGTCGTGTAGGCGCTGCACACCAGTGGCCACGTCCAGACCCCGGAACTATTGAGGGAAAAAACCACCGTGATAGCAGCAGCCCACAGCAGCACCGGACTCGCCACTGCCGGCCCGTCTACCCAGCGCATGACCTTCCGTATCATCAGCAGGCACAGCAATGCGCAGGCCACCCCGAGCATAGCTTCGGTGCGGAAGTCCAGATGGAAGTAGTTCAGTTCGCCAAGCAGGATCAGTTTGCGCAACGGCTGTGCATGATCCAGTCCGACCCGTCGAGCAAAGTAGTCGCCGATGGTCAGAGTCCCATCCAGCGCCTTGCGTACGAAGGTATCCAGGAAATACCAGGCGTCACTAGAAACGACCGGGTTGCTGTAGTTGACGACGAAGGCGGTGACGTTTGCGCACGCCACGACCAGCACCAGCCAACCCCAGGCTTCCGATGCGTTGCACAAGGCGTCCAAGCTCGCCTTCCAGCGCGTCAACATGGCGTTCCGTAAGGCATGCAGTTCCATCGTATCTCCGACCGGGATGTTCAAGCCGCTCGTTCGATTGCCGAGACCAGTGCGCGCTGCGCTGTGGCCAGGACCTCGTCCAGGTGGTCCTCCAGACCCAGCCACAAGGGCATGCGCACCAGGCAATCGCTGACCTTGTCGGTCACACCCATCGGCCCTGAGATACGGCCCAACCGTTGTCCGGCCGGCGACGAATGGAGCGGGATGTAGTGGAAGACGGCAACGATCCCCTCGTCCCGCAGGCTCTGGATGAAATGCGTGCGCACATCGAGGCTGGGGAGTAGCAGGTAGTACATGTGCGCGTTGTGCACGCACTCGTCAGGAATGATCGGCCGCCGAACCAGGCCCGCGGCTTCCAGAGGCGCGGCCCACTGGTGGTAGTGGTTCCAGATAGACAGCCTTCGTTCGGTGATCGCCTCGGCCGCCTCCAATTGCGCGGACAGGAACGCGGCGATGATTTCGCCCGGGAGGTACGAGGAACCGGTATCGACCCATGTGTACTTGTCGACCTGGCCGCGGAAGAACTTGCTGCGGTTGGTGCCTTTCTCGCGGATGATTTCCGCGCGCTCGATCAGCTCGGGCCGATTCACCAGCAGCGCGCCGCCTTCTCCGGAAACGACGTTCTTGGTCTCATGGAAGCTCAGCGCACCGAGTGCACCGATAGAGCCCAAGGGCCGCCCGCGGTAGGTCGACAGAATGCCCTGCGCCGCGTCCTCGATCACGACCAGGCCATGGCGCCGTGCGATCGCCATGATCGTATCCATCTCGCAAGATACCCCTGCGTAGTGGACCACGCAGATAGCGCGGGTCTTTGGGGTGATCGCCGCTTCGATCAGCCGTTCGTCGATGTTGAGCGTGTCCGGGCGGATGTCGACGAATACCGGCGTGGCGCCGCGCAGCACGAACGCGTTGGCCGTCGAGACGAAAGTGAAGGAGGGCAGGATGACTTCATCGCCCGGCTCCAGGTCGAGCAGGAGCGCCGACATTTCCAACGCGCCGGAGCAAGAGTGGGTCAGCAGCGCCTTACGGCAACCGGTGTTCTGCTCGAGCCACGTATGGCAGGCCTTGGTGAACTCGCCATCGCCGGATAGGTGGCCCTTGGCGTGTGCCTCGCCGATGCGGGCCAGTTCCCGGCCGGTCATGTAAGGCCGGTTGAAAGGAATCTTCATCTTCGGTTTCCCTGCGGAACTCAAACGCTGTAGAGGGCAATGCCGGCCACGATAACCGCCAGCGCTGTCCACTGCGACCGGCGTAGCTGTTCGCCGAACAGCCACACCGCGGCCAGCGGCGTAAGGACATAGGACAGCGCCGCCCCGATGTAGACCCGACCGATGCCCAGGTCGCGGGTGGCAAGCAGCGTACATGGCACGGCCGCGCAGAACAGACCGATCGCAACCAGCAGATAGAAGCGGCGGCCGGCCAAATGATTCAGTTTGAAAAATAGCTGTGCCGTCACCGTGGCGAGGATCGTGAGCAGCAGGAAGAGCCACCCGCTCATGCGGTGATTTCCTCCTGTTCGGCGTCCGTGCGGATCAGCATCAGTACCCCCAGCGTGACCAGCACCGCCCCCAGCGCCTGCCGCAACGAAACCGGCTCGCCCAGGAACCAGGCCAGCGTGACGAGGCAGGGAAAAAACAGTGCCGTGGCCGGATACGCCACGCTCACCGGAAAACGCCGATGCATCGCATGCCAGGCGGCAAAACGGCCCAGGCTGAGCGTCATGACCACGGACAGGACACCCAGCAAGGCCCAGATCCGGGCGTGGTCCAGTCCTGCGGCGTACTTGATCAGCGATGCGCTGGTCAGTTGCAGGACGATGTTGATCCCGACCAGTGCAAGCAGCAGCGTGTTGTTGGGGAGGGTGGGTTTGGCGGAAGGGCCCATGGCACGGTGCGTCTTCGTGGGTGAACGGCCGGTCCGCGCCGGCGGCAGGTCGAGCCGGACAACGAGGGGATGCGAAGCCGGGAGCGCCACCGCCGCCCGGCAGGTGTCAGGCCGACAGCTCCTGCGCCTTGGCGTAGAACTTGTCGATGGTATTGGCGGAGGACAAGTCGAACTCGCCGAAATTGATGCCGGTCTTCGATTCGACTTGCAGCACCAGGTCCATGCCGTCGAGCGAATCGAGCCCTGCGACCGAAAATTCCTCGTCGTTGCCGAGGTCGACCGTGTCCACGTTCTTGATCTTCTTGATGCTGTCGATGACGGCTTCGCGGAATTCGGCCTTGCTGATCACTGGTGTGGTCCCCGGATGCGTTCAAGCACCATTGTAGCCCACGACAGGCCGACGCCGAAGCCGCTCATGAGCACGCGTGGCGGTGGCGCGTCCATGTGGTCCCCGAGCAGGAGCGGGATCGAGGAGGATACGGTGTTGCCCGTCCGGCTGGCGCCGAAGGGCACTTTCTCCAGGGGCAGGCCCATGCGCTTGGCCATGCTTTCCACGATGAAGCGGCTGCCTTGGTGGAGCAGGAACAGGTCGATCCCGTCCGCCGTCAGGCCTTCCCGTTCGAGATAACGCTGGATCTGTTCGGGCACCACCGTCATGGTGAACTTGAAAACGTTGCTGCCGAGCATGCGCAGCTTTTCGCCCGGCGCGGGCACCGTGATCGAGTGGCCAAGGCTCCCATCCGTACCGAACATGGCCGGGCGGCAGGCGTAGAGCGGTTCGTCGGTCAGCCACGTCACGGTGGCGGCATCGCCGAACAGCAACTCGGTGTCCCAGTCCGACGGATCGAGGATTTTCGAATACGGGTCGGCGGTGAACAGCAGGCCATTGCGCAAGCCATTGGTCTGCATGAAGGCGGTCGCCACCGCCAGGCCGTAGACATAGCCCGAACAGCCGAGCGAGATGTCGAAGCTGGCGACCTGGTTGCCCATGCCCAGCTTCTTGTGCACTACCGCGGAGGTATGCGGGATGCCGTGGCCATCGGGATTCTGCGTGCAGACGATGACGCAATCGATGGCGGCCGGGTCCAGGTTGTTCCTCGCTTTCAGATCGGCGAAGGCCTCGACGCACAGATCGGAGGACTCCTGCGACGGCGCGCGACGCGCCAGGCACTGGAAGCCGATCTTGTCGGTAATGAAGGCTGCATCCTTGCCCGCTTCGCCTGCCCGGTCGAGGTTGGAAACGCAGGTGTCGGGGATGTAGCTGCCGATGGCGCGGATGCCGATCATGTCCAGATCCCGAAGAAAATCTGCCCCAGCAACTTGCCGTCCTCGAGGATGTCCCCCTGGGAAAAGGCGCCGATGTCCCGCGCGTAGGTGATGCTGGTGGCACCCTCGGGTACGTGGGCGAGGCGGATACGGACGAAGGCGTGCTTGCGGCCTGCGTCGAGCGGCGAAACCTGCTGCAGCAAGTGCTTGAAACCGGCGACCAGCGCGTCGATTCGGCTGAAACCGCCGAGCTCGGCCGGGATGTGCACCGTGCGGCCGTCAAGCGCGAATCGGGAAACCAGCGCCGCCTCGTCGTAGCCCACCGCCTCCCGGATCGGTTCATTGCGCTCGACCACGTACAGGCGCCCGTCGGCGTCCGACCATTCGGCGACCAGCACGTCCGCGGGTCCAGGCAGCGTATCGAGATAGCTCACCTGCTTGCCGGTCTTGTGGGAAAAGCGGAAGTCGATCTGACGTGGCGAAGCGCCGCGGAAAGCCACCAGGTCATCGAAGAGCGACGTGCTGTGCAGGTAGTCGCGCTTTGCCTTGAAGGTGAAATGCCTATCGCTTCTCACGGGTCGCCTCCCTCGTATAGGCCCGCATCGCCTGGGCGTGATCGATGGCGAAGTTGCCGCTGGATACGTCCGCGCCGGCGGCCACGTCCCGCACCACCACCGAGCCGATCCGGATCTTGGCGCGGTCGCCGACCGACACCGCGTTGGAAAGCGTGGCCGACGCACCGATCCACACGTCCGCACCGACACGCGCACGACCGGCGATGACGACGTTGCTGGAGATGGTGGTGCGCGCACCCACCTGGACATCATGTCCCACGTTCGCCATCACGCCGACGTGAGTTTCCGGTCCGATCGAGGTCGCTTCGCCTGCGATGGCCGACCGCACGATCACCGCACCGGCGTGAATGAAGGCGTCCGCGCCGATGGCCACGCCACCGTAGTGGGGAATGTGCCGGCGCCTGCCGGCCACGTCCTTGGCATAAAGCCCGTCGCAGCCGATGATGGCGCCCGCTTCTACGTGAACTCCGCGGCCGAGGACGGCCGGGCCACTGATGACTACGCGGGGTCCGATCCAGGCGTCGGCCTCGATCCGTACATCGCCGTGCAGCACGGCCGAAGCATCGACGGTCGCCGTTGGGTCGATCTGCGGCGAGGCCGTCCCCGTAGGTGTCTGCTGGTGCAGGTGCATCCAGAGGTAGAGCTCGTCGGGTCGGTCGCAAACGATCAGGCACGGGGTCGCAGCCTCGAAGTCCCTGCGGGCCACCTCTTCACTGGTGACGACGACAGCGACATCCGGATTGGCGCGTGCCAGGGAGAGGTAATGACGGTTCGCCGCCAGACATACCACGCCGGGCTGGCGCGTCCAGACGAACCCGGTCTGCCGTGCGGATCGCAGCAACTCGGGGCGGGTGATACGGGCGATGCGAAACTCGGCGGCCACGCGCTCGAGCATCGCTTCCAGGCTTTCCGGCCAGCCGGCCATAGCTAGTATCTCCAATGACTTGGGCCGGCGATGGCCAGTGGGTCCGGCGCAGGTGCTGGACCTCAGGGGCTCGTGCCGGCGGTCGTGTTTTCACCGGTCCGCTGCGTCGCTGCCCCCGTGCTCTCGCCGAACTGGCGACGCACGATATAGAGCGGCTGCCCCTTGCTTTCACCCAGGATGCGGATCAGGTACTCGCCAATGATACCGACAGCCAGGAGGCTCAGCCCGCCGTAGAAGTTGATCGCCAGGAACAGGCTGGTCCAGCCGGTGGCGCCGGTGCCGCGCAGCAGGCGGATGGCCAGGAACACGGCACCCACGATGACGCTGACCGCCGCCACGCCCACGCCGACCATCGAGATGATCTGCAAGGGCAGAGCGCTGAAGTTCAACACGTTGTCCAGCGTGGTGCGGACGAGGCGCCCGAACCGGTAGTTGGAAACCCCGTGCCGCCGGGCGTCGTGCTGCACCGGGACATTGGCGATACGGCGCGTGCTGCTCAGGATCAGCGGGCCGATGACCGGATAGCGCGTGCGATGCGCGAGCAGCGTGTCGACAAGTTCCCTTCGCAGGCAACGGAACGAGGACATCACCAGGCCCGGTGGCTTGCCGAAGACGTAGATATTGACCGTACGGATGAACAGGCTGCCCAGGTTGCGGCCGGAGGAGTGCTGCTTGGTGATATAGGCGCCAAACACTGCATCGAGTTCGGGATGTTCGGCCAGATGCCGGTAGATCTTCCCGATCTCCTCCGGCGGGTGCTGCAGGTCATCGTCCATGGTGACGACGTAGCGTCCACGCGCATGTGCAAAGCCGCACATCAACGCGCGGAACTGGCCCACGTTGAACATCAGTTCGATGAATCGCACGTGCGGATGCCGTGCAACCTCTGCAGCGGCGACGGTGGCCGTGGCGTCGGGGGAGCAGTCGTCGACCAGCACGATCTCGTACGACTGGCCCAGGGCCTCCAGGCTCCGATGCAGCCGTTCGAGCAATTCGGGCAAGGCGCGTTCTGTCCGATAGCAGGGGATCACCACCGAAAGTTCAGGAAATGATTGGGTATCCATGGTCTCGAAAGCCGTCGGTGTCTCGTTGCCCTGCGTCTCGCTCAATTCGCTTTGGCTCGCGCCGCCACCAGTCGCGACCCGCCGGCTGGAAAACGCAGGCCGGCACGGATCAGCGCGCCCTCGGCCTGCAATAACCGGTACAGGATCTGGTTGGTTGCAGTACCCACCGACATTTCATCCTCGATGGCAAGCTCGTCCCCGACGCGCTTTTTTCGTCGGGACAGATAGAGCAGGGGCAGCAGCAGGCTCACGAACGAGGTGGAGAAAAGTACTTCGAAACCGGCTCGCTGCAGCTTGGCCTCCAGCTCCCCCCGGCGGTAACGCCGTTTGTGGCAGGCATGTTCATCCTGCGCGCTCCACAACGAGGGATGCTGCGGCACGGTGAAGATGGCCCCACCGCCAGGGACCACCGCCGCATGGATTTCGCGCAGTACCGCTTCGTCCTCTTCGATGTGCTCGATCACGTCAAACGCACCCAGCAGGTCAAACTCGTTGCGGAACGGAATGTGACGTGCGTCCATCTGGAACAGGTCGGCATCCGGCATGCGCTGGGCAGCGAAGCCAAGACCCTGGATGAATATCTCGCTGCCGCTCATGGCCAGGTTCGGAAAACGCTGCGCCAGCGAGCTCAGTACAAAGCCCGTGCCACAGCCGATCTCCAGAAAGTTCCGCGCCGCCGGAAAGTACCTGCGCACTACGAAAGCAATCAGTTCCGAACGGGCGCGAAACCAGAAGTGCCCACTCTCCCGCTGGGCCAGCCATGCGAACCCTTCGGGATTGAAGCCCGACGACTCGCGCGCCAGCTCCGGCGCGTAGCAGGACACGCCTTCGAGCACGGCCACGGCCTGTCCGCATCCCGGGCAGGGCTGCGTGTGTGCTTCCGCACGGAACAACGTGCCGCAGGACAGGCAGCGTCTCATCGGTCTCTCCCTCCAGTCCGCCGATGATGGCATGGCCATCACGCGCCGCGGTAGGAGAAACCCGCGGCGTTTCCCGGGTGGCGCTTATGCGCCCAGCGCCTGTTCGAGTTCCGGGATGATCTTGAACAAATCGCCCACCAGCCCGATGTCCGCCACCTCGAAGATCGGCGCCTCGGCATCCTTGTTGATCGCCACGATGGTGCCGGCGTCCTTGATGCCGGTCAGGTGCTGGATGGCGCCGGAGATGCCGATCGCCATGTACAGCTCCGGCGCGATGATCTTGCCGGTCTGGCCTACCTGCATTTCATTGGGCACGTAGCCGGCGTCCACCGCGGCTCGCGAGGCGCCCACGGCCGCGCCGATCCGGTCGGCGAACTTGTAGATGATCTCGAAGTTCTCCTTCGAGCCGACGCCGCGGCCGCCGGAGACGACCTTGCTGGCGCTCTGCAAGTCCGGGCGGTCGCTCTTGCCTTGCTTGAGCTCGACAAAGCGGGTGTGCGAGGGCAGCGCCACGTCGAGGTTGAGCGCTTCGACCGGGGCGCTGTTGGCGCCGGTGGCGGCAGCCGGCCAGGAGGCGGTGCGGATGGTGGCCACCACGGTCTGCGCCGGATCGGCTTCCACCGTGACGATCGCGTTGCCGGCGTAGATCGGGCGCTTGAAGGTGTGGCTGCCCTCGACCGACATCACGTCGCTGACCTGCGCCACGCCGAGCAGCGCGGCCACGCGCGGGGCGAGATCCTTGCCGAAGGTGGTGGAGGGCGCGAACACGTGGCTGTAGCCGGCGGCGGCCTTGGCCACCTGCGGCGCCAGCACGGCGGCGAGCGCCTGCGCGTTCTCGGCGCGGCTAGCGGTGAGCACGCGGCTCACGCCTTCGATCTTCGCGGCCTCGGCGGCGATGGCGTCGGCGCTTTCGGCCAGCACCAGCACGTCGATGGCCTCGGGCTTGGCCGCCGCGGCGGCGCTCACCGCGCGCGCGGTGGAGGGGTTGAGCTTGCCGTCCAGGTGTTCGGCGATGACGAGGATCTTGCTCATGTCTTCTCTCCAGTTCCCGGCGGCCGCTTACAGCAGGCCTTTCTGCTTGAGGGTGGCGACCAGCTCGGCCGCGTCCTTCACCATCACGCCGCGGCTGCGCTTGGGCGGCGCGGCGTAGTGGGTGGTCTTCAGGTGGTCGCCGCCGTCGACGCCGAGCGAGCCGAACTCGATCACGTCGATCGGCTTGGACTTGGCCTTCATGATGTCCGGCAGCTTGATGAAGCGCGGCTCGTTGAGGCGCAGGTCGGTGGTGATCACGGCGGGCAGGTCGGCCTCGATGGTTTCCAGGCCGGCGTCGACCTCGCGGGTTACCGTCGCCTTGCCATCGGCGATCTCCACTTTGCTGGCGAAGGTAGCCTGCGGGCGATCCCACAGCGCGGCCAGCATCTGGCCGGTCTGGTTGGCGTCGTCGTCGATCGCCTGCTTGCCCAGGATCACCAGGCCCGGCTGCTCCTTCTCGATCAGCTTGAGCAACACGCGCGCGGCGGTAAGCGGCTGGATGGCATCGGCGGTGGTGACGTGGATGGCGCGGTTGGCGCCCATCGCCAGGCCGTTGCGCAGATGCGCGGTAAGGTCGGCCGGACCGATGCCGACGATCACCACTTCCTCGGCCACGCCCTTCTCGCGCAGGCGCAGGGCCTCTTCCAGGGCGATGTCGTCGAACGGATTGGCGGAAAGCTTGACGCCCTCGGTCACCACGCCGGTGCCGTCGGGCTTGACCTGGATGCGGACGTTGTAGTCCACCACGCGCTTGTAGCCGACCAGAATCTTCATCGATGGGGTCCTTGCGTTTGGATGCAGCGCCATGAGGCGCCCGAAACGCCCATTCTAGCGTGAGCACCGCATGCGGGGTGTCGCCGCGGCGTTCGCTCAGGCCAGGGCGCGGTCGAGCGCCTGGCGTGCAGCGTCGAAGGAGAAATGCCGTCGGACGTTGGCCAGGCCGGCCTCGGACAGCCGCATCCACAGCGCTTCGTTGTCGTAGAGGCGCAACACCGCCTCGGCGAAACCCTCGGCATCGTCCGCCACCAGCACGTCCTGCCCGTCGGCCAGGTTCATGCCCTCGGCGGCGATCGAGGTGGCCACCACGGGCAGGCCGTGGCTCATCGCCATGTTGACCTTGCCTTTCACGCCGGCGCCGTAGCGCAGCGGTGCCAGCGCGATGCGGCAGCCGGACAGCCACGGATCCAGTTCCTCGACCCGGCCGTGCGCGCGGATGCCGGCGGCGGCCAGGCGCGCGCGTTCGGGCCCGGGCATGTCGCCGATCAGGTGCAGCTCGATGTCGGGCCGGCGCGCACGGATGCGCGGATAGATGTCCTTCGCCAGCCATTCGATGGCATCGATGTTGGGCGGGTGGGCGGAGCCGCCGACGAACATCAGGCCTGCCCGGTCGCCGAAGCCGCGGCTGCGCCCGGGCACGTCATGCACGTTGGACAGCAGTTCCACGCGTGCCTGCGGCAGCTCTTCCATCAGCAGCTCGCGCTCGATGGGGCTGACCACCAGTGTGACGTCGGCGGCGCGGATCAGCCCCAGTTCGGCCTGTCGCGAGGCCTGCGCCTGCCTTGCCAGCGCCGGGTTGGCGGCGTGTTCGGCGGCGCGCTGCTCACGCAGGAAATGCAGGTCCACCGTGTCGAACAACACCTTCGCGCGCGGCGCCAGGCGGCGCACCAGCGACAGGTGGGGCAGGGCGATGTAGTGGCGACAAAGCATCACCGCGTCCAGGCCCTGGCCTTCGCGCGCCAGCCAGGCCGACAGCGGCGGCGTCCAGGGTTTGCACAGCACGCGCACGCCCAGCCGCCCGAGCCGCTCGATCTCCGCCGGCGTGGCGCGACGGTTGTCCGCCATGAAGCTGACCTGCCAGCGCCGTTCGCGCAGCAGCCGCATGATGTTGACCAGCCGCAGCGAACCGGAGTCGCGCGTGGGGTCGGGGGTCAGCGCGTCGACGATGAGGATGTGTCTGCGGCTCCAGCCAAGCGCTTCCTCCACGCGGGTGCGGGCGGGCGGCTGCCGTTCGAGCGCAGCGCGCCATTTGTCGACGAACTTGGCCTGGTTCACCTGCTGGTATTGCTTGACGCCGGCGAAGGGATCCAGGCCGGAAGTGATGCCTTCGCAGTGCACCACCACGCTGGCCGGCTCGTACAGCACGCGCTTGCCGGCCGCTCGCGCCGCGAACGCCAGGTCCATGTCCTCGCAGTAGGCCGGCGCGTAGCGTGCGTCGAATCCGCCGATCGCACGAAACAGCGCGGCGTCGATCATCAGGCTGGCGCCGGACACGTAGTCGGCATCGCGGCGGTAGAGGAAGCGCGGGTCGTCCGGCAGTTCGAAACGGCCGTAGTTCCAGGCCTGGCCGTCGGCATACACGATGCCGCCGGCTTCCTGCAGCCGTCCGTCCGGATACACCAGCCGGCTGCCGGCGATGCCGCAACCGGGCTCCTCGGCCAGACAGTCGTGCAGCCGGTCCAGCCAGCCCGGCGTGACCTGGGTGTCGTTGTTGAGGAACAGCAGATACTCGCCACGCGCCGCCGCGGCGCCCGCGTTGGAGCTGCCGATGAAGCCGAGGTTGGCGGCATTGCGCAGCAGACGCAGGCCCCCGATGCCGGCCAGCACTTGCGCCGTCTCATCGGGCGACGCGTCGTCGACGACGATCACCTCGAACGGCGTCCGGGCACCATGGCGTGCGATCGAACGCAGGCAGGCCACGGTGTACTCGAGCTTGCCGTGCACCGGGATGATCACCGAGACCCGCGGCGCTTCGCTGCACGGCAACGCCGAAGGCGGCACGCCGCTGCCCAGCGGTTCGACATCGAAGGTGGCGGCGGCCTGCCGGCGCGGCCGCAGTTCCTGCCGGATGCGATCCATGGTGCCGCGCAGGCCGCGCTGGGCCATGCTGCCGCTCACGCGCTGCAACAGGTAGCGGGCGCGGCGGAGGTGCCAGCGGAAGGTACTGCTCAGGGTCGGGTCCTCGGGTGTGCGTCGCGCAGGGGCATTACATGTTCTGGTAATTCGGACCCGAGCCACCCTCGGGCGTGACCCAGGTGATGATCTCGTACGGGTCCTTGATGTCGCAGGTCTTGCAGTGCACGCAGTTGGCGGCGTTGATCTGCAGGCGCTTGCCTGCCTCATCCTCGACGATCTCGTACACGCTCGCCGGGCAGAAGCGCGTGCACGGGTTGCCGTACTCCGCGGTGCACCGGTCGACGCAGATGGTGGTGTCGGCCACGTGCAGGTGGATCGGCTGGTCCTCGTCGTGCTCGGTGGCGGCGAAGTAGACGCCGGCCAGGCGGTCGCGCGGGGGCAGCTCGCGCGTCACGTAGTCACGCCTGGGTTCCTCGTACTCGCCGATTTTCTCCAGCGAGGACCAGTCCGGCTTGTTCTTCAGCGTCCAGGGCGAGGCACCGCGCGTGACGGTTTCCCAGGCGGCGTTGAACATGCCGAACCACAGGCCTTTCTTGAAGCCGGGCTTGATGTTGCGCACCTGCTTCAGCTCTGCCATCGCAGGCGAGGCGCGCAGTGCGGCGTCGAAGCCGGCGGGATTCAGGCCGTTCGCGGCCAGGTGCTCGGCGGCGAGCATGCCGCTGCGGATCGCCTGGTGGGTGCCCTTGATCTTGGGCACGTTGAGCAGGCCCGCGGTGTCCCCGATCAGGATCGCGCCGGGCATCTCGACCTTCGGCAGCGACTGGTAGCCGCCGGTGACGATGGCGCGTGCGCCGGCCGAGAGGATGGTGCCGCCCTCGAGCAGCGGCTTGACGTGCGGGTGGTTCTTCCATTGCTGGAAGGCTTCCCACGGCTTGTAGTTCGGGTCGCGGTAATCCAGGCCGCTGACGTAGCCCAGCGCGATGCGGTCGCCATCCAGGTGGTACAGGAAGCTGCCGCCATAGGTGTCGTTGTCGGCCGGCCAGCCGAAGCTGTGCACGATCTTGCCCGGAGTGACGCGGCCGGCCGGCACCTGCCACAGTTCCTTGATGCCGATCGAGTAGCCCTGCGGGTCCGAGTCCCTGTCCAGCGCGAAGCGCTTGATCAGCTGCTTGGTCAGGCTGCCGCGCGCGCCTTCGGCGAGCACGGTGACCTTCGCCTTGATGTCGATGCCCTGGGTATAGCCGGCCTTGTGCGTACCGTCCTTGGCCACGCCCATGTCGCCGATGCGCACGCCGGCGACCGAGCCGTCCTCGTTATAGATGTTGTCCGCGGCGGCGAAGCCGGGGAACACGTCCACGCCCAGCGCCTCGGCCTGCGGCGCCAGCCACGCGCACATGGCGCCCAGCGAGACGATGAAGTTGCCGTGGTTGTTCATGCCCGGCGGCACCGGCAGCTTGCGGCCGCCGGTCTTGGTCAGCAGCCAGAACTCGTCCTCGCCGGCCGGCACGCAGACCGGCGGCGGGTTGTCGCGCCAGCCGGGCAGCAGCGCGTCCAGCGGACCGGGCTCGATCACCGCGCCGGAGAGGATCTGGGCGCCCACGGTGGAGGCCTTCTCGATCACGCAGACGGTGGTATCCGGCTGCAACTGCTTGAGGCGGATCGCGAACGACAGCCCGGCCGGGCCGGCGCCGACCACGACCACGTCGTATTCCATCGTTTCGCGTTCGCTCATGGCGGACTCCGTGCTGCATACATATAAGGAAGGAGCGGCATTGTCCGGTTTCGCGCGGCCGGCGGCAAACCGGACTCTTCACCAACGACCGCTTGCAATCGCTTTGCGGCCCGTGGCGATAATCGGGGAATCGACCGCAAAGGATGAGGCATGAATTCACCCGCACCGCTCGCCGACATCGACCTGCGCCGCGCCAGCGTGTGCCAGCTGCTGCACTGGCTGGCGGTAGGACGCGTGCAGCCACAGGCGTTGGCCGATGCCTACCAGGGGGCGATCGAGCGGATCAATCCGGAACTCAATGCCTACGTCGACCTGCGCCCCGGCCTGCTGCAGGAGCAGGCGCGCACCGCCACCCACCGGCGCCGCGACGGCGTGCTCGGTCGGCTGGACGGCATTCCGATCGCGCTGAAGGACAACTTCGACATGGCCGGCTGGCCGACGCGCGCCGGGCTGCCGGGGCGTGAAGCGCCGGTGCAGGAAGACTCCCACGTGGTCGCGCGCCTGCGCGCCTCCGGTGCGGTGCTGGTGGGCAAGACCAACATGGACGAGGCGGCGCTGGGCGCGGCCACCGATAACCCGCACCACGGGCCCACGCACAATCCGTACAGGCATGGCTACAGCGCCGGCGGTTCGTCCGGCGGCGCCGCCGCGGCGGTAGCCGCCGGCCTGGCGGCGGCAGCGGTGGGCTCGGACAGCCTCGGCTCCATCCGCATTCCGGCCAGCTACTGCGGCGTGTATGCGCTCAAGCCGACGCATGGCGAGATCTCCACCCGCGGCATGTTGCCGGCGGCGCGCCGGCTCGATGCCGTCGGCCTGCTCGCGCGCAGCGCGAACGATCTGACCGTGCTGCTCCAGGTGCTGGCCGGCTACGACGCCGACGACGCGCGCTCGCGCCGGCGCCGCGTCGCCTTCTCGCCGCCGGACTGGGAGCCGGGCAACCTGCGCGCGGGCCTGTTGCCGGACCTGGCGGCGGTGGGTGTGCAGCCGGAGGTGATCGAGGTGTTCGAGACGGCGCTTGCGCGCCTGCCGCGCGAGCTGGGCGAGCGGCGCACGGTGGATTTCTCCGACTGGAACTTCGCGCGCACGCGCCGCGCCGGCCTGCTGCTGATGGAGGCGGAGATGCTCGGCACCTTCGCCGCCGACGTGGCCGATACCGCGCGGCCGGTCTCGCCGCGCCTGCGCGAGATGCTTGGCTACGCGGAGCGCAAGAGCGCGGCCGATTACGCCATCGCCGACCGCGTGCTCGATGCGGCGACGCTGAAGATGCGCCGGCTGTTCGCGCAGATCGACGTGCTGGTGCTGCCGACCACGCCGCAGGGTGCGTTCCCGCTGGACGGTCCCGCGCCCGATTCGGTCGCCGACCTGACCAGCTTCGCCAGCCTCGCCGGCTGTCCGGCGGTGAGCATCCCGATGGGCGCGCTGCCCGATGGCCGGCCGATCGGCATGCAGTTCGTCGGCGCGCGCGGTTCGGATCTGCGTCTGCTGGAACTGGCCGCGGTGTGCGCCTCGACGCTGGACGTGGAGCCGACCTACCCGGCGATCGCCTGACGCAGCCGTCCCACGGGCGTACACATAATTTTCACGTGGCATAATAGTGGCCTCAAGGGGAACCCAAGAAGCCAAGAACATGGATGACATGGAAATCGTCGGGGTAAGTCCCCCGGCGCTTGATGAGGCGGCTGCCTCGCGACCACGCTGGATGACCTTCATTCAGCAGTGGTGGAAGAACCCTCTCGCCATGTCCTCGGTGGCGCCGTCGGGGCGTCAGCTGGCGTCCCTGATGGTCGATGCCCTTCCCGCAGGCGCGCGTCGCGTCGTGGAGCTGGGTGCCGGCACCGGCGCGATCACCCGTGCGCTGGTCGATCGCCCGGCTGGCGCGGACCACCTGCTGGTGGTCGAGATGAACCCCGTGTTGCACGAGATCCTGCTGCAGGAGTTTCCCTGCGTCCGGGTTGCCTGCGGCGACGCGCGGCAACTGGACGAGCTGCTGCTCCAGCATGGCGCGTTCGAACCGGGCCACGGCGATGCGGTGGTCAGCAGCCTGGGGCTGTTGCCGATGCCGGTGTCCGTGCAGCGCACCATCATGGCCGCCGCGTTCGAGGCCATGCATCCGGAAGGCGTGTTCGTCCAGTACACCTACGGGCTGGCGCCGCCGGTGGCGCCGGAAGTCGCCGAGGACCTGGGACTGCGTTGCGAGCGGCTGGGTACCGCCTGGCTGAACCTGCCACCGGCACGCGTGTTCGTCTACCGACGCGCCTGAGGTCCGGACAAACAGGCTCGATGGTCGATCCGCCTGCGCGGCGGAAGGTTACAGGGGAACAAGACGATGCGGATCCAAGTGACCGGCGCCACTGCGTTGCAGGTGGCTTTGCTGGCAGCACCCTTCATGGCGATCAGCCTGTGGCTGGGCGTTTCCGTCGAATCGTTCGGGGTCGTCAAGGCCGTTCAGGGCGTGCTGTTCGCCGGGATGCTTGCTCTGGCGGTGTTGCTGCTGGGCCGTCGGTTCGGCTCGCGCGGCGTGCTTCCGGCCGTGCTGCTGTACCTGCTCAACCTCGTGCTGACCGTAGCTGACGCTGCGTCCTGGTACATGCAGGGCAGCTCGTTCAACGAGCGCTTCTTCATCCACGTCAATCCGGACAACATCCGGGTCAGCCTGGAAGCCTATCCGGTCGCCATCGTGGGCGCGCTCGTGGGCGTGGTGTTGCTGGTGGCGTACGTGGTCCTGGTGATGCGCCGGGTCACCCGTCGCCGCGTCGCCGGCTGGGCGTGGGTGCCGGCCGTGCTGCTGATGGTGTTGTCCCTGGGCATCGACGCCTCGCCGCATCGCCTGTATGCGTATTTCGCCAACGCCGAGCACAGCGAGGGCCTGGTCCACTCGGCGGCGGGGGACGGCATCCTGGCGTTGATCGACCCGGAGCCGACGCGGCCCGCGGAAGTGGTCGCCAGACCAGGTCGCAACCTCGTCTTCGTCTACCTCGAGTCGCTCGAGCGCAGCTACACCGACGAGCGCCGGTTCCCCGGCCTGGTTCCGCAGATCAACCGCCTGCGCAGCCAGGGCCTGGACTTCTCGGGCTTCCGGACATTCCCGGGGGCGACCTACACCATCTCCGGCATTTTCTCTTCGCAGTGCGGCGCTCCCTATTTGTCGCCGTCCATCTTCGGTGCGGAGGTCAGCATGCCCGGCTTCGTGCCCGGCAACGACAACACGACCGCCGACAGCTTCCACCCCGGGCTGGCTTGCCTGGGCGACGTCCTGCATGCGGCCGGCTACGACCAGACCTATCTGAGCGGGGTGATCCTCAGTTTCGCCAACACGGACGTGTTCTTCCGCCTGCACCACTACGATCGCGCCCTGGGCAAGCCGCAGATCGAGCAACTGTACGCGGATAAGCTTCCGACCGAAGGCTGGGGCCTGCTGGATGGCGACATCTTCGACCAGGCGCTGGCGGAATTCCGCGAGAAGCAGGCGACCGGAAAGCCGTTCAGCGTCGTGCTTTCCACCATCGATACCCATCCGCCGCGGGGTTACCTGCTGCCTGGCTGCAAGCCTTACGCGCCGATCCGGAACGACATGCTCGATGCGGTGCATTGTTCGGACCGCTTGCTCGGGCAGTTCATCGATCGGCTCTCGCGCGAACCGGGCTGGAAGGACACCGTGGTGGTGGTGATGAGCGATCACGTCGCCATGCGCAACGTCGCCTCGCGGCTCTATCCGCCGAAGGACCAGCGGCAACCGCTCCTGTTCGTGCTCAATGCCGGCCAGGGTGAGCGCGCGTCGCGCATGTACCACATGGACATCGCCCCGACCGTGCTTTCGCTGCTGGGCGTGGAGTCGAACGTGCGCTTCATGGCCGGGGCCGACCGCAGCCGGGCCGGATCGGCCGATTCGCGGCTGCCTGCAAACGACGTCGCCGAGGCCGTGCTGCGAGAGGCCCTGTGGAGCTCACGCAAGCCGCCGGTGTTGTGCGACGGCGGTACCCTGGCGCAGTGGAATGCCAAGCATGGTTTGCAGGTCGGCGACTGGACGCTTCCGTTGATGCGTAGTGGCTGGCACGTGGGCCGGCTTCTGCCCACCGACACCCTGCTGGTTTTCGTGGACTCGCAGAAGGCCGAACTGCAGATGCTTCCCCGTGGGGAGGAGCGCCCATGGATCGAGCGTGCACTGGCGAACAAGGGCAGCGTGTTCCAGGCGACGCCCTTCCTCGATGCACGGGGCAGACAGCGGCTGGCGCTCGACTGGCTGGCTCCGGACGGTGCGTGGGCCAGCCTCGGATCGGTCGCGCGGGTGCAGGACATCCGCCTGCATAGCCCCCAGTGTCACTCGCTGCTGCAGACGCTGGAAGCGGCGACGCCCGGCACGCGGCTGGATTTCAGCGAGGTGCTCGGCTTGCCTTCGATTCCCGCCAACCTGGAGCGGCGTCCAGGTTACGTGGTGTCGGACACGCCGCCCGACGGGGCTCCGGCTGACCTTGCCGCTTTCATGTATTCCCGTCTGACGAATGAATCGCCGGGTTACGGCAGCGTCCATGTCGACCGCATGAAGCGCATTACCCTCATGCCTTCGCGCAAGCGCCAGGCCATGGCCGTGTTCGACGTGTCGAGACTGGCCAGTCTCGAACTGGTGCCGCGGATCGACAATCTCATGGGTTCGTGCCTGCGACGTACCGATACCGGCATCGTCGGCGTGCAACTGTCGCTCGACGGAAAGCCGGTCATGCCCCGGTTCGTCGTGGACCGCAATTTTTCGCAGGCGATCACGGTGGACACCCGCGGGCATCACGAGCTCAAGGTCGAGGTGGACGATGGCAACGCCACGCCCGATTGCGACTACTTCGCCACAGGCTTTTCGAACGTGGTCCCCGACATGCAGGCCATGGCGGCTTCCGCGGCGCGCATCCGTGCGCCCGACTGACCACGGTCGCGGCCTGGCGCCTGCCTGGCGCGGGCACCCCCGTGGCAGTGCCGGCGCGTCGAGGTTGTGTCGGTCGTGAATTCAGCCGGCGGGCTCTGTATCGTTGACCGGGGGTTCGGACCGCTGCCGCATCACCTGGCGCCTGGCCGTCCGAATGAATCGCAAGGGGGCGTTTTCGTATGAGTAGCAGGCGACCCGGCGTCGTGACGGCGCTGGTGGCAGGGCTTGCCATGCCGTTCGTGGCCGTCAATGTCTGGTTGGGACTGGCGGTCGCCGCTTTCGGCATGGCGGGCGCCGCGCAGGGGGCGATCGGTGGTGTGGCGGTGGCCTGCGCCGCGGTCCTGGTGGCGCGTGCCTTCGGCAGTCGGGGCGTGGTGTTGGCCGCGGTGCTCTATCTGGCCGGCGTGTTGACGTGTGCGGCCGATGCCGTGTCGTGGATCATCCAGGGCAGCTCGTTCAACGACCGCTTTTTCGCCCACCTGAACGCCGGCAACCTTCCTGTCGCGTTCGAGGCCTATCCATGGGCTTCGCTGGTGACCGTTTTTGTTCTCGTGGCCGTCTTCGTGGCGGCATTCATGGCTCTGCGCCGCGCGTCCCGCCATCACGTGGCGAGGATCGCCGGCTTTGCGGCGCTGGTGTTCGTCGCTCTGGCTTGCGTGGTCGATGCGGCGCCGCGTCGCCTGTATGGCTATTTCACGCATGCCGGGCGCACCGAGAGCCTGGCCAACTCCGCCTACGGGGCGCACATCCGCTCGATGCTCGACGGCGACCCGAGCGAGCCGGCCGACGTAGTCGCGACACCGGGCCGCAACCTGGTGTTCGTCTACCTGGAATCGGTGGAGCGCACCTATACCGACGAAACGCGCTTTCCGGGGCTGACGCCGAACCTCAACCGGTTGCGTGCGCAAGGGCTGGACTTCTCCGGCCTGGCGACCTTTCCTGGCGTCACCTACACGATCGCGGGCCTGTTTTCCTCGCAATGCGGTGCGCCCTATCTGATCAGCAGCATCTTCGGCGACGACTTCGGCAAGCTGGGTTTCGTGCCCAACAACGACAACACCACGGCGAGCAGTTTCCATCCGGAACTGGCCTGCCTCGGCGATGTGCTGCGTGCGGCGGGCTACGACCAGACGTTCCTCAGCGGCGTGGCGCTCAGCTTCGCCAACAAGGGCGATTTCTTCCGGATGCACGGCTTCGACCACTTACTTGGCAAGCCGCAGATCGAGGCTTTGCACGACGGCAAGCTCGCAAGCCAGGGCTGGGGGCTGCACGACAGCGACCTGTTCGACGAGGCGCTGGCCCAGTACCGCCGCAAGCAGGCGTCAGGCAAGCCGTTCAGCGTGATGCTGTCCACCGTCGATACGCATCCGCCCAAGGGCTATCTGCTGCCCGGTTGCGAGCCGTACGCGGCTATACGCAACGCCATGCTCGACGCCGTGCATTGTTCGGACACATTGCTTGGCCGCTTCGTCGCGCAGCTTTCGGCCGAGCCGGGCTGGAAGGACACGCTGGTCGTCGTGATGAGCGACCACGTCGCGATGCGCAACGCCGCCTCCGCGCTGTATCCGCCGGACGACCAGCGCCAGCCGTTGCTCTTCGTCCTCAACGCAGGGCAGGGCGACCGGCCCGTGCGCATGTACCACATGGATGTTGCGCCGACGGTGCTGGGCTTGCTCGGGGTGCGCTCCAACGTGCGCTTCATGGCGGGCGCCGACCGGGGCGCGGCCGGCGCTGCGGACGCCACGCTGCCTGCCGACGAGGTGGCGCAGGCGGTGACGCGGCGCGCACTCTGGGAAGAACGGCAACCGCCCGCGTTGTGTTCCGGCAACGTGCTGGTCGAGTGGGACGGCAACGGCCACCTCGACGTCGGCGGCTGGAAGTTGCCGCTCATGCTGGGTGGATTCCCGGTCAGCCGGATTCCCGATCCCCGCGTGCTGCTGGTCTTCGTGGACGCGCACGGCGCGCAACTGCAGCTGCTTTCGAAAGGGCAGCAGGTGCCCTGGCTGAAGCGTGCGCGCGAGCGCGGCGGCAGCATCTTCGAGGCAACGCCTTTCATCGACGCGGACGGCACGTCGGCGCTGGCGCTGAACTGGCTTGCGCCGGGAGGCGGCTGGGCAAGCCTCGGCAAGGTCGCCCGCGTCCAGGACATCCGGCTGCAATCGCCGCAGTGCGAGCACAAGCTCCGTGCGTTGGCGAGCGCGCGGCCGGGCACAAGGTTGGACTTCAGCGATGTCTTCGGTACGGCAGCGATACCGGCGGCAAGGGAGCGCCGCCCGGGCTTCGTGACCTCCTCGCACATTGCCGTCGGAGCCCCGCCAGTCCGCGCCAGCGTCTTCATGTTCGCCAGGTTGCTGGACGAGCGGGCAGGCACCGGCACGGTGCACCTCAACGCGAAGAAGCGCGTGGCCCTGTCGCCCTCGCGCAACCGTGAGGCCATGGCCGAGTTCGACGTATCGGGCCTGGCCTCGCTCAGGCTCGAGCCAAGGATCGACAACCTGTTCGGACGCTGCCTGCAGCGAAGCGATACCGGTGTCGTCGGCGTACGCGTGTCGCTGGACGGCCGGCCGGTGGAACCACGCTTCATCGTGGACCGGCAGTACGCAGGCGGGCTCGATGTCCAGGTAAATGGCGGGCACCGGCTACGGGTCGAAGTCGACCACGGCAACGCGACGCCCGACTGCGACTATTTCGCCATGGGTTTCTCCAGCATCGTGACGGCGACCGCCGATGCCACGGCGCCGACCGACATGGAGGCGCTCGACTGAGGGGCTTGGCCAAGGCGGCTGCCGGCCGAGGAGCTTGGTGGCCAGGTAGGCCGGGGTTTGCCGGGGACGCATGCGCTTGGCTTTGCCGCCGCCCGACGGCGATAATGAAAATTCCCCTCCAGCCCGGCAACAAGCCATGACCGAGAAGACCGTACTCAACGACATCCATCGCGCGTCGGGCGCCCGCATGGTGGACTTCGGCGGCTGGGACATGCCGATCAACTACGGCTCGCAGATCGAGGAGCACCATGCGGTGCGCCGCGACGCCGGCATGTTCGACGTTTCGCACATGACCGTGGTCGACCTGCACGGCGAGCGCACGCGCGAGTTCCTGCGCCACCTGCTGGCCAACAACGTCGACAAGCTCAAGGTGCAGGGCAAGGCGCTGTACTCGTGCATGTTGAACGAGCAGGGCGGCGTGATCGATGACCTGATCGTCTATTTCTTCGACGAGGCGCACTTCCGGCTGGTAGTCAACGCCGCCACGCGCGCCAAGGACCTGGCGTGGATCGAGCAGCAGGCCAGCGCCTACGGCGTGGAAGTGAAGGAGCGCCCGGACTTCGCCATGGTCGCCGTGCAGGGACCGAACGCGCGCGCCAGGGTGATCGGCCTGCTGCACGAGGTCGACCGTCCGCGCATCGAGAAGCTCGGGCGCTTCGCCGCCGCCGCGGCACAGGGCCCGCACGGCATGCCGCTGTTCATCGCGCGCACCGGCTATACGGGCGAGGACGGCTTCGAAATCATCGTGCCGGCCGAGCATGCAGTCGCGCTGTGGCAGGCGCTGGCCGATGCGGGCGTGAAGCCGGCCGGCCTGGGCGCGCGCGACACACTGCGCCTGGAAGCGGGCATGAACCTCTACGGCCAGGACATGGACGAAACCGTGTCGCCGTGGGAGGCCAACCTGGGCTGGACCATCGCGCTGGACGAGGGCCGCGACTTCATCGGGCGCAAGGCGCTCGAAGCGCAGAAGGCCGCCGGCGTACCGCGCGTGATGGTCGGCCTGGTGCTGGACGAAAAGGGCGTGCTGCGCCACGGCCAGAAGGTGCTGACCGCCAACGGCGAGGGCGAGATCCTGTCCGGCAGCTTTGCGCCCACGCTGGACAAGGCGGTGGCGTTCGCGCGCATCCCGGCCGGCGAGCCGGGCGACGTGCGCGTGGACATCCGCGGCCGCGAGGTGCCGGTGCGGGTGGTGAAGTACCCGTTCGTGCGCGACGGCAAGCCCTGCGAAGGCATCTGACGGCACCCTCTCTCCATATAGAGTTACCGCCGGAGCGGCTAGAATCGCCGCTCCATTCCACGAACGAACGACTGGACCCGACCATGAGCGAGATTCCCGGCGATCTGAAGTTCCTCAAATCCCACGAGTGGGCCCGCGTCGAAGACAACGGCATCGTCCGCGTGGGCATCTCCGACCATGCGCAGGGCCAGCTCGGCGACCTGGTCTACGTGGAGCTGCCGGAAATCGGCGCGAGCGTGCAGGCCGGCACCGGCGTGGCGGTGGTCGAGTCGGTGAAGGCCGCCTCGGACATCTATTCGCCAGTCTCCGGCGAAGTCGTCGAGGTCAACGAACTGCTCAACGACAAGCCCGAGACCATCAACGAGGATGCCTTCGGCGAGGGCTGGATCTTCGCCGTGCGCATCAGCGACCGCGGCGAACTCGATGAGCTGCTCGACGCCGACGCCTACGCCGAGCAGATCGAGAACGAGGACCACTGACGGTCTTTTCGTCGTGCGTCGCTCCGGCTGCGCACGACGTGCCCGCGGGTTGCCGCGCATCGGTGGCTTCCGCGATCGGGACCCGAAGGACAGGTTTCCGGTCGCTGCCGACGAATCGGCCATAGCCTTCGAGCGCCTCCGGTCGACTCCCGTTCATTCGAACGCGGGCTTTTGATAACGCCTTCCACGCCGTGTGCGCGCCATGCATCTGCGCGCGGCAGGAGTGCGGGTTGCCGATGATGGATATGCCGCAAAGCCTTGTGTACCAATGCTTCGCGGCCTTTCGGCCATTATCTTGGTGATTTTCAAATGGGCGTTTATACGTCTATTTGAAAATGCCGATGACCATCCGCCAAGCCTTGCTGGGCGGCGCTTTGCAGCCCCCGGGTAGGCCTTTTGGCCATGGTAATTCGATGGTCGAAATCAATTGACAGTTGAAATCTTCAGGAATAGCTTTCGCTTCAGATCGAGGGGAACAGGTACACATGGCTGCACCGAAATTCATAACGCCTTATGTCGGTCACGGCGAGAAGGCCGGCGCGGTGCGCAAGATCACCGTGTCGATTCCGCTGCATGTCCTGCGTCTGCTTTCGGACGAGCGCACCCGTCGCCAGGTCAACAATCTTCGGCACGCCACCAACAGCGACTTGCTGGTGGAGGCGTTCCTGCACGCTTTTACTGGGCAACCACTGCCAACTGATGAGGAGCTGAGACGAACTATGGCCACTGCCAAGAAGACTGCTGCAAAGAAACCGGCCGCCAAGAAGGCGCCCGCCAAGAAGACCGCTGTGAAGAAGGCTGCCGCGAAGAAGCCGGTTGCCAAGAAGCCGGCTGCCAAGAAGGTCGCCGCCAAGAAGGCCGCCCCGAAGAAGGCTGCCGCCAAGAAGCCGGCCGCCGCCAAGAAGGCTGCCGTCAAGAAAGTCGCCGTGAAGAAGGTTGCCGCCAAGAAGGCCGCCCCGAAGAAGGCCGCGCCGGCCAAGGTGGTCAAGGCCACCAAGACCGCCAAGGCGAAGAAGTAAGACCTACAAGACCAACTAGCTGTATCGACTTTCTCTCCCTGCGGTGCCCAGCGCAGGGAGATACTTCGAAGAGCGATTCGTCCCGGCCCCGGCCGGGACGCTTCGTTTTCAGGGGCCGGAAAAAGCGGACCCCGCTCCGTCCCACGCCGATTTGCCGCAACGGCACAATGGCGGTAAGTTGTGCGCACTCGCGCCGCGCACGTCCAGGGGGACGGCCGCTCCTACAGGGGGAAACAGCGCGGGTATCTGATGCCAGCCAAGCGGTGAACGTCCCATGGATACCCGTTCCAGTTCTATGCGCGCGCATGCGCGCGGGGCCGCCCGGCCCACCTTGATCGCCATCATCGCCATTTTCGTCCTGCTGGCCGTGGCCAGCTGGTTCCTGATCCTGCAGCCGCACCAGGAACTGGTCATGCAGGATGCCGGTGGCCATCCGTCCACGCCGGTTTCCACCGACAAGATCGCGGTGCCGCCGCCGGCCAACGTGGAGGCGATGGACCTGAACCAGCTGCTTGCCGAGGCGCGCAAGGCGATGAACGACCATCGCGTGCTGGCGCCGGCCGGCAACAACGCCTTCGAGTTCTATCTGAAGGCGTTGGAAAAGCAGCCGGGCAACCCGGTGGCCACCGATGCGCTGCGCGAGACCTTCCCGTTCGCCGCGAGCGGCGCCGAGCAGGCGATCAACTCGCGTGACTTCAACGAAGCCCAGCGCGAGATCGACCTGCTGGCCAAGGCCGATCCGGCCAACTACACGCTGACGATCCTGCGTTCCAAACTCGATGCCCAGCGCAAACTGCTGGACAAGGAGCAGCAGCAGGCGCTCGACCAGCAGCGCCAGCAGCAACTGGCCGCCGAGAAGGCCGCCGCGGACAAGGCGGCGGCCGACAAGCTGGCTGCCGAACAGAAGGCGCAGCAGGCCGAGCAGAAGCCGCAGGCCGAGGTTGCCGCCAACACGCCGGCGGCCACCGAGCCGAGCAAGCCGGCCGTGCAGCAGGTGGTGAGCACCGATCCGGTGATGACCAAGTACGTGCAGCCGCGCTTCCCGACCCAGGCACAGCGTACGCGCACGGAAGGTTGGGTCGTGGTGGGCTACACCGTGGATGCCGAGGGCAACGTCAGCAGCGCCCGCGTCGTCGACGCCCAGCCGCGGCACCTGTTCGACCGCGAGGCGATCAACGCGGTCGAGCGCTGGAAGTACAAGCCGGCCACGCGCAACGGCACGCCGGTGGAGGCGAAGCTGCAGCGCAGGATCGAGTTCAAGCTGTAAACCGGACTCCGAAGGCAGAAACAAAAAGGCGGCGCTCGCGCCGCCTTTTCTTTTGTTCTGATGCTCGAAGAGCGGGGAAGGCCATTTGGCTCCGACCATCCCCTTTGAAGGAAGGCACGCCGTGCCCGAACGATGGCCGGCAACCCTCAGTGGCGACGGTGGCGCCTGGGGCGGGCCTTGCGCGGCTTGGTTGGCGCGCGGTCGGGAACGTTCTTCTCCAGCCCCGCCCAGTCCACGTGCGGCAGGCCGAGCAGACTGTCGAACACCATCGGCATCAGGCCCGAGGGTGTCGGCACGCCGGCGTTCCACAGGGTCACCACGCCGGCGTGGTATTTCGGGAAGAAACCGATCATCGTGCGGTAACCCTCCACCGCGCCCGCGTGATAGACCAGCGTCTCGCCGCCATAGGTGAACACGCGCCAGCCCAGCCCGTAGTGCGCCGCGGTCAGGCGTCCGTTGCGCCAGGCCGACGAATGCAGTTCGACGGGCGTGGGCACGCCGGGCGCGTGCAGCGTCTCGAGCGCCTTGGGAGAGAGCACGTCCGGCCGCCCGCCCATCTGCGCGATCAGCCACTTTTCCATGTCGCGCAGGCTGGCGTTGACGCCGGCGGCCGGGGCCACGCGGTAGTAGTTCTCCTTCGGCTCGAACGGGACCCAGCCGCGCCGCGTGCGCCGGTGAGGGCGCGCCCAGCTCTTGCTCGACTCCAGCCCCGCGCGGCCGTAGCTGGCCGTGGTCATGCTCAGCGGCAGGAAGATCCGTTGGTCGACGAGCTTGTAGAAGAAGCTGCCGGTCATCGCGTAGACCACGTCGCCGATCAGGCTGAAGGCGACGTTCTGGTAGCCATAGCACTGGCCCACGCCGCAGGTCATGTCGACCTCGTCGAGCTTGCGCACCAGCTCTTCGTAAGGCACGTCGTCCTCGAGCATGTTGTCGTAGGTGTTGCGCGGCAGGCCCAGGCGCTGGCCGAGGATGTCGGCGACGGTGGCACGCTGCGTGTCGGGCACGTTCTTGAGCTTGAAGAACGGCAGCACGTTGACCAGCCGCGTGTCCCAGGCCAGCTTGCCATCCTGCACCAGGACCGCGGTCAGGCCGGTGGCGAACGCCTTGGACAGCGAGGCCAGGCGGAACACGGTCTCAGGTGTCACCGGTTCCTTGTCCATCGCGTCGGCGTAGCCGATGGTGCCTTCGAACACCACCTTGTCGTCGACCACCACCGCAGTGGCCAGTCCCGCGACGGCATTGCGCTGCTCGAGCTTGGCGAGCCACTGCCGGTACTCCTCCAGCGTGGCCTTCACCCGTTCGGGCGGCAGTGTCTGCGTGACGGTGGCGCCGGTGGTGGAAGCAGGGGTGGCGGCGGGCGGGGTCGTCGTCGACGGGCGCGCCAGCGCGGAAGTGGTTGCCGCGCCGAGCAGGCCGGCGATCAGCAGGGAAAGCGTACGAAGCTGCATGCCTGGAAGCGTTCCGGCGCAAAGCCGTGGAGGTGGAAAGAAGCTCGCCCCGGAAGGGGCGCGAATTCCCCGATTGTGGGGCAGTTGGGTGCGGCTCACAACGAAGCGCGCGGGCATCGGGGTGGGTGATGTTCAGCAGGCGGGTCTGCCTGGTCGAGGCGTGTCGTGGCGCGAACGGCTGCGGGGCGTACCGCGCATGCTAGGCTTTGCCGCCCCCACCCCAAGGCTGGACCTCCGGTGAGCCTGCGCCCCAACGCCCACGCCGACGAAGGCAGCGGGTTGACCCTGTCCACGCTGGCCTTCTTTCTGGTGATGGCCGGCTACTACATGATCCGGCCGGTGCGCGACCAGCTCGGCGGCGCGGTCGGGTCGCAGTCGTTGCCATTGTTCTACGCGGTGACCTTCGGCGTGATGCTGGCGCTGACGCCGGTGTTCGGCTGGCTGGTCGCGCGCGTTTCGCGGCGGCGGCTGCTGGCGTGGAGCTACAGCTTCTTCATCGTCTGCCTGCTCGCCTTCGTGCCCGCGTTCGTGGCGCAGGACCGGATCGGCGCGCGCCTGCTGGGCGTGGTGTTCTACGTCTGGGTCAGCGTGTTCAACCTGTTCGTGGTGTCGCTGTTCTGGAGCTTCATGGCGGACATCTTCGCCAGCCAGCAGGCGCGGCGCGTGTTTCCACTGATCGCGCTGGGCGGCATGGCAGGGGCGATTTTCGGGCCGCTGCTGACCCGGTTGTTGGTGCGCGTGCTCGGCGTGGCCCCGTTGCTGGCGGTGTCTGCGACGACCCTAGGACTGGCGCTGGTACTGCTGCTGCGGTTGTCCGCACGCGACGAGCAGACCAGCGACAGCCGCGCTGCGCAGGGCACCGGTGGTTCGCTGTGGGCCGGCATCCGCGAGCTGTGGTCACGGCCGTTCCTGCGCTACATGGCCATGCTGATGCTGCTCGGCGACGGCATCGGCACGCTGGCCTACGCGCTGATGGCGGACTACGCCAAGGCGCATTTCGCCGACCGGGTGGCGCGCACCGCCTTCTACAACGACCTGGACCTGGCGACCAATGCGCTCGGCGCGCTGCTGCAGCTGACCCTGACGCGCTGGCTGCTGGTCCGCTTCGGCGCAGGCTGGGGCCTGGTGGTGCCGGCGCTGGTGAACATCGTGCTGCTGCTGATGGTGGCCGTGTTCGGCACCGGCGACGTGCGCCTGCTGGGCATGGCCATACCGCTGCTCGCCGTGATGCTTGCGACCACGCGCGGCTTCGCCTATGGCATGACCAAGCCGGCGGTCGATGCGCTGTACACCCGCGTGCCGCGCGAGACGCGCTACAAGGGCAAGAACTTCGTCGAGACCGCCGTGTGGCGCTTCGGCGACGTGCTGGTGACCAGCGGCGTGAGCGTGCTGGCGTGGCTTGGCGTGGGTGTGGGTGGCATGGGCCTGATCGGCGCGGGCGTGGCCACGGTCTCGGCGTGGGTGGCGCGTCGGGCCGGGCAGGCGCCGGACCTGGCCAGGGACTGAGTCAGAACTGCCCGTAGGATGGGCTTCAGCCCACCGGCCGGGTACGGTGAAGTAGCGGTGGGCTGAAGCCTACCCTACGAAGCGCCTTTCAGCTGGTGATGTAGCGCTGCAACTGCTCGATCTGCTCGGCCTGCGCGTCGATCACCGCCTTGACCAGGTCGCCGATCGAGATCACCCCAACCACGCGTCCGTCCTCGACCACCGGCAGGTGGCGCACGCGGCGCTCGGTGCACAGGCGCATGCAGTCGAACACGTCGGTTTCGGGCGAGATCGTCAGCGGCTCGCCGCTCATGATGTCGGCCACTGCCGTTTGTGCGGACGACCGGCCGCGCAGGATCACCTTGCGTGCGTAGTCGCGCTCGGACACGATCCCGGCCAGCGCGTCGCCCTTCATCACCACCAGCGCGCCGATGCGGCGTTCGGCCATCTGCCGGATCGCCTCCAGCACGGGCGCTTCGGGCGCGATGGCATAGACGTCGTTGCCCTTGCCTTCCAGCAGATGCCTGACCTGGTGCATGCCCTGGCTCCTCAGTCGGCCGCGGCCGGCCGCGTAGGGCGAGTCTAGCTCCGGTCCGTCGGCAGCGCGTCAAAGCACCGTTCAGCCCCCGCCCAGGCGTTCCTCTTCCACGAAATACAGCGGGCGCTGCTTGCTCTCGGCATAGCTGCGGCCCAGGTACTCGCCGATCACGCCCAGCGCCAGCAACTGCACGCCGCCGAGGAACAGGATCACCAGCATCAATGTCGGGTAGCCGCGCACCGGGTCGCCCCAGATCAGCGCTTTGGTGAGCACCCACAGTCCGTAGACGAAGGCCAGCAGCGAGGAGCCCAGCCCGACCCAGGTGGCCAGCCGCAGCGGTGCGCTGGAAAAGGAAGTGATGCCTTCGATCGCCAGCTGGGTCAGCCGCCAGTAGTTCCACTTGGTGCGGCCGCTGTGGCGCGGCTCGCGCTGGTAATGCACGGCGGTCTGGCGGTAGCCGATCCAGGCGAACAGGCCCTTCATGAAGCGCTGGCGCTCGCGCAGCCGGGCCAGCGCATCCAATGCGCGGCGAGAGAGCAGGCGGAAGTCGCCGGTGTCGCGCGGCAGCGGGGTGTCCGACAGCCGCTCCATCGCGCGATAGAAGCCGGCGGCGGTGAGCCGCTTGAGCCGCGTCTCGCCGGCGCGCGCGCTGCGCGTGGCGTAGACCACGTCGAAGCCGCCGCGCCATTGCGCGACCAGCTCCGGGATCAGTTCGGGCGGATCCTGCAGGTCGGCGTCGATCACCACGGCCGCGCCCTCGACGACGTGGTCCAGCCCCGCGGTGAGCGCGGCTTCCTTGCCGAAGTTGCGCGAGAGCTTCAACGCGCGTACCCGGCGGTCGCGCGCCAGCAGCGCCTCGATCGCCGCCCAGGTGCCGTCGCTGCTGCCGTCGTCAACGTAGAGCACGGCGCTGTCCAGCGCGAGCGCGTCGAGCACGCCGGTGAGGCGATCATGGAAGGCATCGAGCACGGCCGCCTCGTTGTAGGCGGGGACGACGACGGTGAGTTCGCTCATGGGTTCAGTGTCCTCGCCGCGGGCGCGGGGGATGGGTGCCGTCCAGGTAGCCGGGGCCACCGAGCTGCTGCATCTGCCGCTCGATCCATTGCGTGCGGCGCTGGACGTAGGCGCTGGGGCGGTCGGCATGCAGGCGGCGCGGGCTGGGCAGCACCGCGGCCAGGCGTGCGGCCTGTGCCGGCCCCAATCGCGACGGCGGCACGTGGAAGTAGGCTTCGCTCGCCGCGCCCACGCCGTAGATGCCATCGCCCAGCTCGGCGATGTTCATGTAGACCTCGAGGATGCGCCGCTTGGGCCAGCTCAGCTCGATCAGCACGGTGAAGTACGCTTCCAGGCCCTTGCGCACGAAGCTGCGGCCGTTCCACAGGAACAGATTCTTGGCGGTCTGCTGGCTGATCGTGCTGGCGCCGCGCAGGCGCTTGCCTTCGTCGGCGTCGTCCAGCGCGTCCTGGATCGAGTCCAGGTCGAAGCCGTGATGGAAAGGAAATTTCTGGTCCTCGCCGGCGACCATAGCGAGCGGCACATAGGGCGATACCTGCGTCCAAGGTACCCAATGCTGGCGCAACCGGAAGTCGCGTTCGCCATGCAGCCAGGCGCCCATGCGGCGCTCCATCATCACCGCCGAGGTCCACGGCGGTACGAAGCGCAGCACCAGCACCGCCAGCCAGGACAGCGCCAGCCACGACACCACCAGAATGGCGAGCGCGCGCGACAGGCGGCGGAGGGCGGTGCGCAGCGGTGGCATCGTCTTGGCGTCGACCTCGGTTTGGAAGCATGAGGAGTATAAGCGGCCCATTGTCCCGCACCCGCGCCGACCCCATCTGGTGCGATTCCTTGGTGTCGAGGTGGATTTCGTGGAAACCGTGCTTGTCGAGGACGTGCTGCATCGTTTCGTGCTGGAACGCGCCGGCGTGCGCGGCGTGCTGGTGCGCCTGGGCGCGGCATGGCGCGAGGTGGCCGCCCGTTCGGACTATCCGCAGCCGTTGCGCGAGCTGCTCGGCCAGAGCCTGGCGGCGAGCGCGCTGTTGACCGGCAACATCAAGCTGGAAGGGGCGCTCTCGATCGAGCTCAAGAGCAGTGGCGCGCTGCGCCTGCTGTTCACCGAATGCAGCGACCAGGGCCGCCTGCGCGGCCTGGCGCGCTGGAGCGATCCGCTGCCCACGCCGCTGGACCTGTCCGCGCTGCCCGGCGCGGTGATGGCGATCACCATTGGTCATGCCGAACGCGGCCAGCGCTACCAGGGCCTGGTCGAGCTTGGCCAACCGGACCTGGCCGGGGCGCTGGAAAACTACTTCCGCCTGTCCGAACAATTGCCTGCGCGCCTGCTGCTGGCCGCCGACGGCGAGCACGCGGTGGGACTGATGCTGCAGAAGCTGCCGGGCGAGGGCGGCCACGGAGCGGTCGAGGACGAGGACGCCTGGAACCGCGTGCTGCACCTGACCGGCACGCTGGGCCGCGAGGAGATGCTCTCCTCTGCCGCCGAGCAGTTGCTGTACCGGCTCTACCACGAGGAAACAGTGCGGCTGTTCGAGCCGCGCCCGTTGGCGTTCGGCTGCAGTTGCTCGCGCGAGCGGGTGGAGTCGATGCTGCGCTCGCTGGGACGCGACGAAGTGGAAGCGGCGCTGGCCGCGCGCGATGGGGAGATCGAGGTGATCTGCGAGTTCTGCGCGCAGCGCTACACCTTCGACCGGATCGATGCGGAGCACGTGTTGAGCGGCGGGGTCAGTGCGGACACGTCGACCACCTCGCAGTAAAACGTAGGGTAGGCTTCAGACCGCCACCGTCGCGACCTGTGGTGGGCTGAAGCCCACCCTACGCGGTCGTCGTTCTCGTTACGCCACGGCAGGCGTCGGGTCGGCCGGCAGCCACGCGCTGACCGGCTGCGGGCGGGCGAACAGGAAACCCTGGCCGTAGCGGCAGCCGACCCGCATCAGCGCCTGGCGCTGGTGCTCTTCCTCGATGCCCTCGGCGATCACCAGCATGTTGAGCGAATCGGCCAGCACCTGGATCGCCCGCACCACCGCCACGCCCTGGCTCTCGCCTTCGCGCGGCAGCTCGGTGATGAAGGAGCGGTCGATCTTCAGGGTCTCGAACGGGTACTGGTGCAGGTAGCTCAGCGAGGAGTAGCCGGTGCCGAAGTCGTCCAGCGCCACCCGCACGCCGCGGCTTCGCATGTTCTCGAGCATGCGCTTGACCTGCGCCGGGTTGTCCAGCAGCGCGCGCTCGGTCACCTCCACGCGCACCTGCCGCGGCGGCAGGCCGTGCTCGGCCAGCAGCGCCAGCAGTCGCGCATCGAGGTCGGGCAGGCGGAAGTGGCGGCCGGAAACGTTGATGCTGACGAAGCCGTCCTTGCCCAGGATCTGCGGCGCCTGCGCGCAGACCTGCTCGAAGATCTGCCAGTCGATGCTCTCGGCGCAGCCGGCTTCCTCGGCGATCACCAGGAACTCGCCCGGGGCGAGCAGGCCGCGATCGGGATGGTGCCAGCGCAGCAGCGCCTCGTAGCCGACGATGCGGCCGTCCTCCAGCGCCACGATGGGCTGGTAGAAGGGCACGAACTCGTTGCGCGCCAGGCCGCGGCGCAGGTCGCTCTCCAGTTCCAGCAGCGACAGCGCCTCGCGGCGCAGACGATCGTCGAACACCGCGGCGCGGTGGCGGCCTTCGTCCTTGGCGCGGTACATCGCCGCGTCGGCGTCGCGCAGCAATTCCTCCGGCTTCTGGTAATGCGGGCCGGGCAGGGCCACGCCGATCGATGCGGAGGTGAAGATCTCCTTGGCACCGAGCCGGAACGGCACCTGCAGCTCGCCGATCACGCGTTCGGCCACCGACACCGCGGTCGCCGGTTCGGCGACGCCTTCCAGCAGCACGGCGAACTCGTCGCCGCCCAGGCGCGCGACCACGTCGCGGGTCTTCAGGCAGGCGCGGATGCGGCCGCCGACCTGGAACAGCAGGTCGTCGCCGACGAGATGGCCGACCGAATCGTTGATCACCTTGAAGCGGTCCAGGTCGATGAACAGGACCGCGAAGCCGCCCTCGTCCGGTTCCGCGCGGTAGCGTTCCAACGCTTGCTCCATCCGCTGCAGCAGCAGGGTGCGGTTGGGCAGGCCGGTGAGCGAATCGTGCAGGGTCTCGTACTTGAGCCGGCGCTCGACGCGCTCGCGCTCGGCGATCTGTTCGCGCAGGTCGCGGTTGGCCAGCGCGAGCGCTCGGGTGCGCTCGGTGACGCGGCGCTCGAGGCCGGCGTAGGCCTGCTTGAGCGACTCGGCGGTGTGCTTGCGCTGCAGCGCGTTGGCGATGTGGTAGCTGACGAAGGTGAGCAGTTCCTGGTCGCGCTCGTTGTAGGTGTGCTCCGGCGTGTAACTCTGCACCGCCAGCACGCCCATCACCTTTTCGCCCCAGACCAGCGGCACGCCCAGCCAGCACAGCGAGTGCGTGCCCTGGCGCTGGATCTCGCCCAGCGAGGTCAGCCGTTCCAGTTCCCCGGAGTCGGCCAGCAGCGGCTTGCCGTGGCGCAAGACGTACTCGGTGGCGCCGCGGCCGTGCAGGCGCGGCGCCGGTGCGTTGTCGACCTCGTCCACCGAATAGGGGAAGGTCAGCTGGCCGCTGTCCTCATCGACCAGTGCGATGTAGAAGTTGCGTGCGTACAGCAGACCGCCGATGACGCGGTGTACCGCCGCGTAGAAGGTGTCCAGGCCCTCGGAGGTACTGGCCAGTTCGGCGATGCGGAACAACGCCGCCTGCAGCCGCTCGCCGCGCTGGCGCTGCAGCACCTGCTGGCGCAGCACGCGGTTGGCCTCGCGCAGGGCGGCGGTGCGGTCGGCCACGCGCCGCTCCAGCTCGGCCTGCGCCTGGCGCTTCTCCAGCGCGGCCTGCACGTGCTGGGCGACATAGCAGAGCAGCTCGCGGTCCTGCGTGGTGTACTGGGTGTCGGCGCGATAACTCTGGATCACGATGCCGCCGACCACCTTGCCTTCGCGCAGCAGCGGCACGCCGAGCCAGTGCTCGCAGTCCGGGCCGATCAGCACCAGCCGGTCGGGCACGCTGCGGTTGAGTTCTTCGATCGAACCCATCATGGCGCGCCCGCCCTTGAGCAGGTTCCAGGTCAGGCTGCGCTCCAGTTCGACCAGCGGCACGCTGCGCTCGGGCGAGGGCGGGTCGCGGTCGGCGGCGTCGGCGTAGTACGGGAAGCGCACGCTGTCGGTCGCCTCGTCGTACAGCACGATGTAGAAGTTCTCCGCGTACATCAGGCTGCCGACGATGGCGTGCAGCGAACGCATCATCTCGGCCATGTTGCGTTCGGTACCGGCCTGCTCGGCGATCGCGAACAGCGCGCGCTGCAGTCGTTCGGCCAGCGCCAGGCGGGAAATCGCCTCGTACAGCCGCGCGGTCTCGGCCTGCTGGCGCATCCGCGTGCCGGCCAGGCGGCCGAACCAGGCCAGCCGCTCGCGCAGCGGTTCGGACAGCGGCGCTTCCGGTTCCAGCACCAGCACGCGCAGGCCTTGTGGATCCTCGGCCAGTTCCAGCCGTCCGGCGGAGGCGGGCGGCTCGTCCGCGCCCAGCAGGCGCCAGCCCAGGCGGGCGCGCACGTGCCAGTCCGACAGCAGCGTTTCGTACACGGCGGCCACGCTGGCCGCGTCCGGCGCCCCGAACAGCCGCTCGACCGCCCGATGCAACGCTTCCCGGTCGGCCGGGAACGTCGCGGGCTCGCGAGTGGGGAGAGCCGGATTCATGGCAGGGTTTCAGGTTCCAAGGCAGGCCGTGGCGTGACTATATCCTGCGCCGCGGGCTTTGTCGGAGTCGGATTTGCCTTGTTTTTCATTCAGGCGGAACCGCGCCTTCACGTGATGGTCCAAACAAACGGGATATGTGCCTGGGTTCACCGTTCCGGAACGGGAGGGCCCGTCACGGGGTGTTAGGTAAACGTAAAGTAGCTATACTCCGACCCATGGCTGGCGTACGCCCAGCCGCCACTCGACGACTGCCGATCCGACCCATGCGCCGCCTGTTGCCCCTGCTGACCTTGCTGATGCCGCTTGCCGCGGCAGGGCAGTCGCTGGACGGCGATCCGCATGCGCTGGCGCAGCAGCTGCTGAGGCAGACGCCGGACCAGATGGCCGACTTCGGCCAGGGCGTCGCCGTGCCTCTGTGGCGCGGCAGCGACGGCCGGATGCTGATGCTGAAGGCCGACGCGCAATCGCCCGGCTCGGGCCAGCGGGCAGACGCGCCGCTGTCCTTCCAGGCGGTCGACGCCGGCAGCGTAATGTCCACCAACCTGCAGTACGGGCTCGATCCGCACCTGCAGATCCATGCTGGCGTCAGCGAGCACAACTGGATCTCCCGCGGTCCGCGCGTGGTCGGCAGCGAGGTCGGCGCTACTTACAATCTCGGTCGCTACAGCGTGGGCCTGAGCCTTGGCGCCGACAGCACCCCGGACCAGCGCCTGCCGCGCGTCCTTCCGGGCGCGACGCCCGGTGTCAACGGCCTGCCCGATTTCGACAGCAGCGCCCAGCTCAATGCGCGCGGCCGCGTCGCGGTCGGCGGGCAGAGCGGCATCGACCTGGGTGCCAGCGTCGGCCGCATCCGCCTGTTGCCTGGCAACGTGCTGGGCGTCAGCACGCTGGACCAGAAGGCGCTGAGCTTCGGCGTGGACCATGGTCCCCTGAGCGGCACGCTGATCGGCCGCACCATGCAGCCGGCGCTGCCCGGCGGCTACTACGGCGACAAGCGCTGGAGCAGCATCGACCTGGGCGTCACCCTGCGCCTGCCCTGGCAGGGCGAGCTGAGCATCGGTGCGCAGAACCTGTGGTCGTCCGGCTCCTCTGCGCCGACCCCCGCCGGGCCGGAACCGGACCAGTCGCGCACGCCGTACGTGCAATACCACCAGGATCTGTAAGAGACCTATACCGGGAACATGAAAAAGGCCGTCGCATGCGACGGCCTTTTTGTTTTCCTGGATTCCCCGGGTGCTCCATGGCGGACGGCTGGCCCTGCGCCTCACTGTCCCTTGCGGATGCGCAGGTCGCCGCTGAAGGTTTCGACGTGGATGCGGCCCTTGCTGCCGCCCACCTCGGCGCTGAGTTCGCTGCCCGGGCCGTGGTCGTGCTCGCTGACCTGGCCAAAATCGCTGCGCAGGTCGCCGCTGAAGCTGCTGGCGTGGATCGAGGCCGACAGGCTGGAGGGCACCTGGATCTGCACGTCGCCGCTCATGCTGTCGATGTCGATGCTGCCTTGCTCGGCCGGCCCGCCGTTGAGCTGCACGTCGCCGGACACCGTGCTCAGGTCGAACTTCTTCCATGGCCCGCCGCTGGCCTGGATGCGCCCGGAGACGGTCTGCAGGTCGGCGGTGGAGCCCAGCGCAGGAGCCAGGATGTCGCCGCTGACCGTCTGCAGGTCGGCACGCTCGGCGTGGCCGGACTGCTGCACGGTGCCGCTCACGCTCTCGACCGAGAGACTGGGCGTGCGGGCGTCGATACGCACGCGGCCGCTGACCGAGTTGACCGAGATCTCGCCGCCGTCCATGCCGTCGATGCCCAGCGGTGCGCTGACCACTTCCACGTCCAGCGATGCACCCTTGGGTACGTGCAGGTCGAGGGTGCTGGCGCCCATCGAATTGTCGCCATGCCAGTTGAACCAGCCGTTGGAGCCGTCGCCCTTGGGCTTGACCTTGATCTCGAGGTCGCCATTGTCGCCTTCGATGGCAAGCGGGGCGGCGCCCTCGCCAAGCGTGCCGGTCACCTGTACCTGGTTGCGGTCCCAGGCGGTGATGGTCACCTGGCCCTTGACGTTGCTCACGCTGATGCGCGCATTGGGCGTGGCCGCGTGGGTCAGGTTGATCGGCGTGTCGGCCAGCGCCTGGCCGATGCACAGGGCGAGCAGCAGGGGAAGATAGCGTACGGTCTTCATGGGGTGACTCCTCAAGGGTTGCTCAGCCTGCCTGCTGGTCGAGCTGGCGCAGCCGCGATTGCTGTTGGCGGGTGCGCGACAGGAGTCGCTGCAGTGCCGGTGAATTGGGGGCCTGTTCCAGCGCCTGCCTGAGCTCGATGCGCGCGGCGTCGAGTTCGATCGCCGCGCCGGCGAGGCGCGGATCGCCAGGCTTCCACGGCGCCTGGGTGGCGGCCGTTGCAGTGGTTCGCGGTTGGTCGAGCACTTCGCCCTGACGCAGGCTCAGGCCCACCGCGAGCAGGCTCAGGCCGGCGAAGCTGGCGGCAAGCAGCCAGCCCGGGCGCGAACTCGTGCGCGCCGGTGCGGCCGGCTCCAGCGTGGCGTCGATGCGCGTCCACAGGTCGCTGCGGGGCGCGACCGGCGTGCGAAGTTCGCGCAACTGGCGACGCCATTCGAATTCGTTCATGACGGTTCTCCGGGTTCGAGCATCCGGCGCAGCAGCCCGCGGGCACGGTGCAATTGCGCCTTGGACGTACCGACGGCCATGTCCAGTTCGCTGGCGATTTCCTCGTGGCGCCAGCCTTCCACGTCGTGCAATACCAGCACCGCGCGGGCGCGGGGCGGCAGTTTGGCGATGGCGCGTTCCAGCTCCTCGCGCTCGGCGGCGCAGAAGGGGACTTCGCCATGGTCGGGCAGGTCGTCCTCGTCCATGAAGCCGACCGGTTGCGCGCCGCGCGAGCGGATGTCCATCAGCGCCACGTTCACCGCCAGCCGGTAAAGCCAGGTGCCGAAGGCGCTTTCGTGGCGGAAGTCGGCAAGCTTCTGCCAGGCGCGCACGAACGCGTCCTGGGTCAGGTCCTCGGCACGCGCATGGTCGTAGCCGGCCAGCCGGTACACCGCGCCGTAGACGCGGTCGACGTGCTGGCGGTACAGCCGCTGGAATGCCTGGCGATCGCCCCGCGCCGCGGCGCGCGCGTCATCGGCGTCGGACCACGCAATGGGCGGTGGCGGCATCGGGCTTCCGGTGGCGAGGCAGGCGGTCTCCATCTTGCCAGCTTGGATGCGCCGAGATGGTGGAGCGTTTAAAGCATGTGCTCCCTTTCCCTCCGGGGAGAGGGAGCGCGATTGCGGCGAGCGGCGGCCGTCCGATGTGCGAGGCCTTGCTTACTTCAAGCGCCCTCATCAGCGTCTTTCCCAAGAGTGGCTCCTCACCCAAACCCTCTCCCCGGAGGGAGAGGGAGCTGGAAGGCGTCCGGGCAAGTGAAGGCCTGGTGGATTCCAGGCGCAACTGGGCCTCCCAGGGAGGCCCGGAGGCTCAGGCCGTGGCGGCGCGGGGTGCGGTGTCGGCGGCCAGGGCGCTGGCCACGCGCTGCTGCTCCTGGCGCAGGCGCTCGGGCAGGCGCGGGGCGAAGCTGTCCAGGTATTCGCCGATGGCGTCGAGTTCGGCCTGCCAGCCGGCGGTGTCGATGCCGAGCAGTTCGCTGCCCGCCTCGCGCGACAGGTTCACGCCGTCGAGCTTCAGCTCGCCCTCGGCCGGCACGATGCCGACCGGCGTCTCCACGCCGCGCGCCTTGCCGTCGACGCGGTTGATCATCCACTCCAGCACGCGCAGGTTCTCGCCGAAACCCGGCCACAGGAACTTGCCGTCCTTGCCCTTGCGGAACCAGTTGACGTGGAAGATCTTCGGCAGCTTCATGCCCGGCTGGTCGAACGAAAGCCAGTGCGCGAAGTAGTCGCCGTAGTGGTAGCCGCAGAACGGCTTCATCGCCATCGAGTCGCGGCGCAGCACGCCGACCGCGCCGGTGGCGGCGGCGGTGGTTTCCGAACCCATCGCAGCACCCATCAGCACGCCGTGTGCCCAGTCGCGCGCCTCCATCACCAGCGGCAGCAGCGAGGGGCGGCGGCCGCCGAAGACGATCGCGCTGATCGGCACGCCCTGCGCGTCCTCGGCCTTCTCCGACCAGGTCGGACACTGCTTCGCGCTGACCGTGAAGCGCGAGTTCGGGTGCGCGGCCGGGCCATTGGCCGGATCGTACGGACGGCCCTGCCAGTCGGTGACCGGCGTGCCGGGCAGCCCTTCCCACCAGGGCTGGTTGTCCGCGGTGACCGCGACATTGGTGAAGATGGTGTCGCGCGAAATGCTCTTGAGTGCGTTCGGGTTGGTGTCGTTGCTGGTGCCCGGCGCCACGCCGAAGAAGCCGGCTTCCGGGTTGATCGCGTACAGGCGGCCGTCCGCGCCCGGGCGCATCCAGCAGATGTCGTCGCCGACCGTCCACACCTTCCAGCCGTCCCTGCGGTAGCCCTCCGGCGGAATCAGCATGGCCAGGTTGGTCTTGCCGCAGGCCGAGGGGAAGGCGGCGGCGATGTAGTGCGTTTCGCCCTGCGGGTTCTCGATGCCCACGATCAGCATGTGCTCGGCCAGCCAACCTTCATCGCGGGCCTGGTTGCAGGCGATGCGCAGGGCGTGGCACTTCTTGCCCAGCAGCGCGTTGCCGCCATAGCCGGAGCCGTACGACTTGATCGTGCGCTCCTCAGGGAAGTGCATGATGAAGCGGCGCTCGGGGTCGAGCTCGCCGGTGGAATGCAGGCCTTTCACGAACGCACCTTCGCGCTCGATGCGCTCCTGCGCCGCCGCGCCCATGCGCGTCATGATGCGCATGTTGGCGACCACGTACGGGCTGTCGGTGATCTCCACGCCGCAGCGCGACAGCGGCGAGTCGATCGGACCCATGCAGTACGGGATCACGTACATGGTGCGACCTTCCATGCAGCCGTCGAACAGCGCGTCGATCTTGGCGTGCGCCTCGGCCGGGGCCATCCAGTGGTTGTTCGGGCCGGCGTCTTCCTGCTTCTCGTGGCAGACGAAGGTGAGGTGCTCCACGCGCGCCACGTCGGACGGGTTGGAGCGGTGCAGGTAGCAGCCCGGATGGGTTTCCTGGTTGAGCTCGATCAGGGTGCCGTCGGCCAGCATCTCCTTGACCAGTTGCTGGTATTCGGCCTGCGAGCCGTCGCACCAGTGGATCTTCGCCGGCCGCGTGCGCGCCGCCACCTCGTTCACCCAGCGCTCGAGCGCTTCCAGCTTGCTGGCCATGGTGTTCCTCTTCAAGGTCTTAGGAAAAAAGGGTTCCGGAACGCTAGTTTGCGTGCACTGGTATTGCAAGGTTGAGTGCAGCAAAAGGCGCACGGAAACGTGCGCGCACCGCGGCCCCTGACCGGTTTATCAGGCAGGAATCAATGTCGCGATCATGTGTTCCACGTAGGCGTCGAAGTCCTCGTGGCTGATGCGCGGAAGGCCGAGCGTGAAATTGAGTTGAAGGAAGCCGACATAGGCGGCGTAGGTCAGCCGTGCGCGGTTGAGCGCCTCGGCCGGCGGCAGGCCCGCCTCGCGGAAGGCGGTGGCGAGGAACTCGGTGCGCCGCTGCGACACGCGCGCCATCACCGGAACCACCAGCGGATGGTCCAGTGCCTTGAGTAGCGCCGCGTACACGCGGTGCGGCTGCACCTCGTGGGCGACGCGGCGGAACAGTTCCGGCAGGCGCTCGCGCGGATCGGGAATGGCCTCGATCTGCGCGATTACTTCGCGTTCGCCGTACTGCTCCCAGCGTTCCAGCGCCGCCTGCAGCAGCGCCTCGCGGGTGCGGAAGTGCCAGTAGAAGCTGCCCTTGGTCACGCCCAGCCGGCGCGCCAGCGCTTCCACCGCCAGCGCCCCGACGCCCTGTTCGGCGATCAGGACCAGGGCGGCGTCTTCCCAGTTCTCGGCGGACAGGCGCGTACGTTCGGGCTTGCTGCTGGCATTCATTGGCGCATGGTAGCGCTTGTGGGCCGGACGGCGACAGGCGCGAGGCGGGCGGATGGCCCGCGGGCAAGCCGCTGTGCCGCAAGGGCGGGGGATCCGGGAAGGCGGTTGACGGGTCTTCCGTCGCCAATCCATACTCATGCGTATGGTTTCCGTCCAGACAAGCAGGTTCCCCAGCCACGACGGCCTCCCGCTGGCCGTCGACGAGCGCGGCACAGGTGCGCCCACGCTGCTGTTCGCGCACGGCTTCGGCCAGACCCGCGGCGCGTGGAAAGGTGCCGCCGACGCACTGGCGGCGCGCGGCTGCCGTTGCGTGACGTTCGACAGCCGCGGCCACGGCGAGAGCGGCCGGGTGGCGGGCGGCGATTATCACATCGAGCAATTCGCCGGCGACCTGCACGCGCTCGCGCTGGCGCAGCCGGAACCGCCGGTCCTGGTCGGCGCCTCGATGGGCGGCCTGCTGGGCCTGGTGCTGGCGGGCGAGGCGCGGCCGGCGCCGTTCCGGGCGCTGGTTCTGGTCGACATCACGCCGCGCTGGGAGGCGGCCGGGGTCGAGCGCATCCTGGCCTTCATGCAGGCCCATCCGGACGGCTTTGCCGACTACGCCGAGGCGGCCGAGCAGATCGCCGCCTACCTGCCGCAGCGGCGCGAACGCAAGCGCGAGGACCAGCTCAAGCCATTGCTGCGCGAAGGCGACGACGGCCGCCTGCGCTGGCACTGGGATCCGGCGCTGCTCGCGGGCGTGGTGCGCGAGAGCGAGCGCTACCAGCCACGCCTGCTTGCCGCCGCGGCGCGCGTGGACGTGCCGGTGCTGCTGCTCTCGGGCGAGCGCAGCGACGTGGTCTCGCGCGAGACCGTGGCCGAGTTCCTCAGGCTGGTGCCACACGCGCGCCACGTGGAAGTGCAGGGCGCCACGCACATGCTCGCCGGCGACGCGAACGACGCCTTTACGCGCGAGATTGCCGCCTTCGTCCAAGATGTTTTCCCGGGTGGCGCCGCGCGCCCGGCCATTCCGCAAGAGGTGCATTGACATGTCCGCGTTCCTGACCCTGCTGGCGGCGCTCGTCGCGACCGGCGCCTGCGCCTACCACCGCACCAGCCTGCGCACCTGGGCGATCGCCACGGTGGCGGCCACGCTGGTCGTCGGCCTGCTGACCGGCGCCTGGGCGACGATGATCGTGCTGCTCGTCATCGAGCTGCTGATCGCCGTGCCGCTGCTGATGCCGACCTTCCGCCGGCGCCAGATCAGCGCGCCGCTGCTGAAGATGTTCGCCCGTGCCACGCCCACGCTGTCGGCTACCGAGCAGACCGCGCTCGAAGCCGGCACGGTCGGTTTCGAGGGCGAGCTGTTCTCCGGCAAGCCGGACTGGAAGCAGCTCCTGAAGCAGCCGAAGCCGGAGCTGAGCACCGAGGAGCAGGCTTTTCTCGACGGCCCGGTGGAAGAACTCTGCGCGATGATCGACGACTGGCAGATCACCCACGAGCTGGGCGACCTTCCGCCGGAGGTCTGGGATTTCATCAAGAAGAACAAGTTCTTCGGCATGATCATTCCCAAGCAGTACGGCGGCCTGCAGTTCTCTGCGCTAGCGCATTCGGCGGTGCTGCAGAAGCTGTCGACGGCGTCGGCGACGGTGTCCTCCACGGTGGCCGTGCCCAATTCGCTGGGTCCGGCCGAGCTGCTGCTGCACTATGGCACCGAGGAGCAGAAGAACCACTACCTGCCGCGCCTGGCGGTCGGTGAGGAGATTCCCTGCTTCGCGCTGACCGGCCCCTACGCCGGCTCCGACGCCACCTCGATTCCCGACTACGGCATCGTCTGCAAGCAGGTGGTCGACGGCGTCGAGACGGTGGGCGTGAAGCTCACCTTCGACAAGCGCTACATCACGCTGGCGCCGATCGCCACGGTGATCGGCCTGGCCTTCCGCCTGTACGACCCCGAGCACCTGCTGGGCGAGACCGAGGATCTGGGCATCACGCTGGCGCTGTTGCCGCGCTCGACCCCGGGCTTGCAGATCGGCCGTCGCCACTTCCCGCTCAACATCCCGTTCCAGAACGGCCCGATCCACGGCAAGGACGTGTTCGCGCCGATGTCGACGCTGATCGGCGGGCCGAAGATGGCCGGCCACGGCTGGCGCATGCTGGTCGAGGTGCTCTCGGTCGGCCGCGCCATCTCGCTGCCCTCCAACGCCACCGGCGCCATGCGCGCCTCGGCCGCCTCGACCGGCGCCTACGCGCGCATGCGCAAGCAGTTCGGCCTGGCGATCGCCCGCTTCGAGGGCGTGGAGGAAGCGCTGGCGCGCATCGGCGGCCTGACCTACGCCACCGCGGCGCTCTCGCGCGCCACCGCGGCCGCCGTCGACCGCGGCGAGAAGCCGGCGGTGACCTCCGCGATCGCCAAGTACCACGCCACCGAATGGGCGCGCCAGGTCGCCGGCGACACCATGGACGTGCACGGCGGCAAGGCGGTGCAGCTGGGCCCGAAGAACTACGCCGCGCGCGGCTGGGAGAGCGTGCCGATCGCGATCACCGTGGAAGGCGCGAACATCATGACGCGCAGCCTGATGATCTTCGGCCAGGGCGCGATCCGCTGCCACCCGTACGTGCTCAAGGAAATGCAGGCATTGTCCATCGCCGACTACGGCGAGAAGCTGCGCACGTTCGACCGGTTGCTGTTCGGCCACATCGGCTTCGGCATCTCCAACGCCGTGCGCAGCCTGGTGCTGGGCCTCACCGGAGCCTCGATCGGGCAGAGCGCCGGCGACGCCTACACGCGCCGCTTCTACCGCAAGCTCGACCGCTACTCGGCTGCGCTGGCGCTGTGCGCCGACGTGTTCATGGGCGTGCTGGGCGGCAAGCTGAAGTTCAAGGAGAAGCTCTCGGCGCGCCTGGGCGACGTGCTGTCGTACCTCTACATCGCAAGCTCCATGCTCAAGCGCTACGAGGACACCGGCCGCCCGGAGGCCGACCGCCCGCTGCTGGCCTGGGCCTTCCACGAGTGCATGTGGCGCACGCAGATGGCGCTCGACGGCGCGATCCGCAACTTCCCGCTCAAGCCGGTCGGTTTCCTGCTGCGCGTGCTGGTGTTTCCGTTCGGCCGCCGCGAGGTGCCGCCGTCGGACCGCCTGGGCCGCCGCGTGGCCGCCATCCTGACCGCCCCGGGCGAGGCGCGCGACCGGCTGGTCGACTGGGTCTACCTCACGCCCACGCCGAACAACACCATCGGCCGCATGAACGCGCTGCTGCCCGACGTGATCGCCGCCGAGCCGGTCGAGCGCAAGTTCGGCAAGGCGCTCAAGGCCGGCCAGTTGCAGGCGCACGACTACGAGGGCCAACTGGCCGAGGCGGTGCGCGAGGGCGTGCTCACCGAGGCCGAGGCCGCGCTGCTCAAGCGCGTGCGCGACGGCGTCTTCGAGTTCATCTCGGTGGACGATTTCGACTCGTCCGAGTTGGGGGCGAAGGTCACCCGTGCGGATCGCAGGCACGAGGCCGAGCCGCAGAAGCGGATCGCCTGAGCAAGCCATGACGCTGAAGCCCTCTCCGCGGAGGGGAGAGGGTTGGGTGAGGGGCCGGGGCTCGCGAGGATGCGGACGCTTTGCCGATACATGCTCACCAAAAAAGCTCCGCAGGCAGGTCCTTTCCCCGCAAGAGCGACCCCTCACCCCAACCCTCTCCCCGGAGGGGAGAGGGAGCATGCGTGGCAAGAGTGAGTTGTGAAGCGGCGTCAGGCCGCCAGCACGCAGCGGTTCTTGCCACTTTCCTTGGCCTGGTACAGCGCCCGGTCCGCCGCCTGGATCAGCGCTTCGTCTCCCGCCGTTTCCGCCGTCCACAGCGCAATGCCGATGCTGGCACTGACGTGCGCCACGACGCTGCCCTGTGCCGACACCAGTGGATAAGGCTCGGCCAGGCGGGCGCCGAGTTCATCGCAGCGCTTCATCAGTACGGGCACGTCCTCGATTTCGCTCACGATGAGCGCGAACTCGTCGCCGCCCAGTCGCGCCACCGTGTCCTCCGTGCGCAGGTTGAGCCTCAGCCGCGCGGCGATCGCCTGCAGCAGCGCGTCGCCGGCCGGATGGCCGTGGCGGTCGTTGACGCCCTTGAAGCCGTCGATGTCCAGCAGCGCCAGCGCAAAGCGCTGCCCACTGGCGGTGGCGTGCCGCATGGCAGCCCCCAGCCGGTCGTGGAACAGCGTGCGGTTGGGCAGGCCGGTGAGCATGTCGTGGGTGGCCTGGTGGCGCACCTGCGCCTCGACTCGCTCGCGCTCGGCGATCTCCATCTGCAGCTGGTCGTTGCGCTCGGACAGCTCCTCCAGCGTCTGTTCCAGCTTCACGCGCGCGGCGTACAGATCCAGGAATACCCGCACCTTCGATTGCAGGATCAGGTCGTTGACCGGCTTGGCGACGTAGTCGACGGCGCCGTGGCGATAGCCCTTGAGGCGGTCCACGTCGTCGACGTAGGCGGCGGTGACGAAGATGATCGGCGTATCCCTGAACTGGTCGTCCTGGCTGAGCAGGGCCGCGACCTCGAAGCCGTCCATGCCGGGCATGTTGACGTCGAGCAGGATCAGCGCGAACTCGTGGTCCAGGCACAACGCCAACGCCTCGTTGCCGCTGGCCGCCTCGTACAGTTCCGCGCCGCTGCGTGCGAGCAGGCGGCGCATCGCCACCCGGTTGGCGAAGGTATCGTCGACCATCAGGATCTTCGGTGCGGTCGTGGTCATCAGGCGCGCTTCGGTCACCTTCCGGTTGCTTGCCTGGATCATAGCCACGGAGGTCGGCAGTGCGCTGAACGGGTTCGCGCTTTGCGGCAGCCGCCCTGGTTCGCAGGGCTTGCCGCCGCTAGCCCTGCAGCCAGGCCTGGACCATCGTGGCCAGCCTGCCGGTGTCGATGGGCTTGGAGAGGTAGTCGTTGGCTCCGGTCTGCAGGCACTTCTCGCGATCGCCGGGCATCGCCCGCGCGGTGAGCGCGATGATCGGCAGCCGCGCGCGCCCGTCCTGGCTGCGGATCGCGCGGATCGTTTCGTAGCCGTCCATGCCCGGCATCATGATGTCCATCAGCACCAGTGCGATGTCCTCGCGCTCGGACAGCACGCGCAGCGCCTTGGGCCCGTCCGCGGCCATGCTCACCTCCAGGCCCCAGCCGCGCATGACCTTCGAGAGCGCGAACAGGTTGCGCATGTCGTCGTCGACCAGCAGCACGTGACGGCCGCTGAGCGACGCGGGCAGGGTGGTGCCGGCGGGCGACGATGCACGCGGTACACGCGCCTCATCGCTGGCCGATGCGGGGTCCGTCGGCTGGCCGATGGCGTGCAGGAACTGGCCGACCTCCTCGCGCAGCCGCTCCGGCGAGCGCGCGCCCTTGAGCACGATGGCGTCGGTGTATTGGCGCAGGTGACGGCTGTCCTCCGCGCCGAGCTCGCGGCCGGTGTAGACCACCACCGGCGGCAGGCCGTCGGGGCGGTCGGCCAGCCGGTCCAGCAACTGCATGCCGGACATGCCGGGGAGGCCCAGGTCGAGCACGATGCAGTCGTAGCGCTGTTGCGCGGTGCGCTCGAGCGCCTCCTCGGCGGAGCCGGCTTCGTCGATGACGACCTGGTAGCCGCCCAGCAGATGGCGTACGGCGTGGCGTGCGTCGGCATCGTCGTCCACCACCAGCAGCCGGCCGTGGCGGCCATCCAGCAGGCGCTCGAACGCGTTGGCGATCGCCTCGCGCGTTACCGGCTTGGTGAGGAAGCCGACCGCGCCCAGTTCGCGCGCGCGGCCGGCGCCTTCGGCCGAGGAGATGAAGTGCACCGGCACCGCGCGCGTGGCGGGGTCGGCGCGCAGCCGCTCGAATACCGCCCAGCCATCCATGCCCGGCAGCGCGACGTCGAGCAGCACGCCGCTGGGCGGGTGTTCGCGTGCCAGCGCCAGGCCGCTTTCGCCGTCGGCCGCCAGCAGCACGCGGCAACCCTTGCGATGCAGCATGTCGGCGAGGATCCGCGCGAACGCGGGATCGTCCTCGATCACCAGCACGCTGGCCTCGCCCGGGCGCAGGTCGGCGCGGTCGTCGTCCACCAGGCCGGGGGGCGCGACGGTGCGCGCAGGACGCGGCTCGACCGTGACAGGCATGGCCGCCGGCGCGTGCTCGGGCAGCAGCACGGTGAAGGTGCTGCCCTGGCCCGGCTCGCTCGCCAGTGTGATGGCGCCGCCCAGCAGTTCGCAGATGCGCCGGCAGATCGCCAGCCCGAGGCCGGTGCCGCCGTAATGGCGGCTGGTGCTGGCGTCGACCTGCTCGAAGGCGTTGAACACGCGCTGGTGCTTTTCCGGCGCGATGCCGATGCCGGTATCGCGCACGCTGATCGCCACCAGCGGCTGGCCGGCCAGTTCGATCGGCACGGCCAGGTCCGCATCGGCCCGGCTGATACGCAGGTGCACGCCGCCGCTGGCGGTGAACTTGAAGGCGTTGCCGAGCAGGTTGTTGGCCACCTGTTCCAGCCGCGCGCCATCGGTGTCCAGCACGGCGGGCGCGTCCGGCTCGACGGTGAGGGTGAAGTCCAGTCCCTTTTCCTGCGCCACGTGGTTGAAGGTGCGCCGCAGCGTGCGCGCGAAGTCGGCCAGGCGCAGCGGCTCGACGATCAGGTCCATCTTGCCGGCTTCGATCTTGGACAGGTCCAGGATGTCGTTGATCAGCCGCAGCAGGTGGCTGCCGGCGTCGTGGATGATGCGGGCCGACTCGACCTGCTCCTCGTCGAGGTTGCCGCCCTCGTTCTCGGCGAGGCTGCGCGAGAGGATCAGCAGGCTGTTGAGCGGCGTGCGCAGCTCGTGCGACATGTTGGCCAGGAAGTCGGACTTGTACTGGCTGGCGCGGGCCAGCTCGCCGGCCTTCAGCTCGGTGTCGCGCTGCAGCTCTTCCAGCACGTGGCGCTGCAGGTCGAGGCTGGCGGTGGTGTCGCGCAGCTCCTCGTTCGAGGCCTGCAGTTCCGCCGCCTGCCGGCGCAGTTCCTCCTCCGAGGCGATCAGGCGCTGCGACTGTTCTTCCAGCTCCAGCGTCTTGGCGTGCAATGCGTCGTTGCTCTGGCGCAGTACGTCCTTCTGCTGGCGCATCAGCAGTTCGGACGTGCGCAGGTCATCGGCCTGCTCGCGGGTCTGCTCGAGCAGTTGCCGGGTGTCGATCGCGCGGGTGAGGTTTTCCTGCGTCAGCGAAACCTGCGGCAGCAGTTCGTCGAGCAGTTCACGCGCGCGGCCGGCGATCGGCGCGAAGCCGGCCAGTTCGATCACGCCGGTCACGGCGCCCAGATAGATCACCGGCAGCACCGTGACCCGCGTGGGTACGGCCTCGCCGCTGCCGGAGTGGATGCGCGGGTAATCGGCGGGCACCTCCAGCTCGATCGGCTTGCCCTCCAGCAGGCACTGGCCGACCAGGCCCTCGCCGGGCGCATGGCGCGAGGGCGCCTGCGCCGGCGGCGCCAGGCCGTAGCTGCCGATCCGTTCCAGTTGCCCGGATGGCGGCTCGTGCAGGTAGTAGATCGCGATGCCCACGCCCACCAGCGGCGCCAGCTCGCTCGTGAGGCAGCGGCCGAAGTCGTGATAGCTGGAGGCCTGCTGCAGCCGCTGCGCGATGCGCGAGGAGTGCGACTTCACCCAGTCCTGCCGGTCCAGGTCGAGCATCACCTGCTTGAAAACCTCCAGCGCCCGCGCGATCTCGCCGATCTCGTCGCGTCGGCCCAGCCGGGTGATCACCACGCTGGGATCGCGCCGCGCCAACTGGTTCATGATGTCGGTGGTCTGGCGCAGCGGGCGGATCACCGTGAGGAAGGTCAGTCGCAGCACGTAGAGGCCGAACAGCAGGCCGGCGACCACCGCCAGGATGTTGATGATGCGCAGGGTGCGCAGGGTGCCGCTGAGCGCGGCGTTGCGCTCGGCCAGCATGGATCGCTCGGTGGCGGCCATCTGCGCCAGCGCGGCCGTGATGTCTGGCGAGCCTACCTTGCGCTGGGCGAGGTAGGCGCTGCGGATCTGCAGGCGCTGCGCCAGCGTGGCGGCCGGGTCACGGGCAGGCAGCGCGCGCAGCGGCTGGATGATCAGGCGGTCGGCTTCGTCGGCCCATTGCGCCACCTGTCCCTGCAGGTCGTCCAGGCGTGCCAGTTGCACGGGATTGTCGTCCATCAGGACGCGCAGCCTGGTGATGCTGTGGTCCAGTTGCGGGCGTGCCTGCTGCCAGGCGGCCAGTTCGGTCGGATCGGGCGACAGCACGTAACCGCGCGCGGCGATCAATCCCTGCTGGCTGGCCTGCTGGGCCTGGTCCAGGGCCAGCAGCACGTCATAGGTGTGCTGCGCCCAGCGGCGGGTCTGTTCCTGCTGGCGCAGCGTGGCCAGCGTGGCCAGGCTGGTCAGCAGGAACAGGCCCAGCAGCGGGCAGATCGCCAGCAGGATCTTGTAGCGGCCGGGCAGGTTGGCCAGCCAGGAATGCCGATGGGACGCCTGCGTTGCTGCCATGCTGTTTACCGGTCCGTCGCGGAGGGCGGTCCAGCTTAGCGTCGGCCGGTTGGGCGTGCGTCAACGCCGCCAGCGCGGCGGCACCAGCTTGCCCTGGCGCAGCGCGACCGCTAGCAGCGCTATCGAAGCCAGCGAGCACAGTGCCAGCGCGACCACCGACGCCTCCGCGCCGAACACGCCGCCGCTCAGCCAGTCCGGCCCGCTGCGGGTGGACACCAGCCAGCCGTCCGCCCGGGTGCCCGAGACGGGAATGCCGTAGACCGTGCCCTGCATGAAGTTCCAGGCCGCGTGCAGGCCGATGCACACCCACAGCGAGCGGGTGACCAGGTAGATCAGCGCCAGCAGGACACCGGCCTCGATGGCGATCGCCAGCCCGGCCCACAGCGTGGCGCCCGGGTTGTTCAGGTGCGCGGCACCGAAGAACAGCGCCGAAAACAGCAACGCCATCCAGCTGCCCAGGCCTTCCTCGACGATGCGGTAGAGCACGCCGCGGCAGATGATCTCCTCGCCGATGCCGGCGCCCAATCCCACCGTCATCGCGGCGAGAATCCAGTGCGCATCCGGGTCGACGGCGACGACGTGGTAGCTGCCCAGCAGCCACAGCACGCCCACGACGGCGCTGAACAGCAGGGCGCCTGCAGCCAGGCCGAGCGCACCGTCGGGCGCGAGACGGCGCAGCGCCAGTTCGCGGACCGGGCGCCGCTCGATCAGCTTCACCAGCAGCAGGTAGGCGACCAGCGGCACCATGGCCCGGAAGCCCAGCCCGAGCAGGCCCGCGGCGACCAGGTTGTCGGCCGGTGGGTGCGGGATGATCCAGAAGACCATGCTGGCCGCCAGCACCAGTGCGGCGAAGAACACGATGCGCGCCAGCGGCGAGAACACCAGCCAGCGTTGCCAGCCGGCCGCCTGGGCAGGCGTGGTGAAGGCGAGTTGGTAGCCGTGCATGCGATTCCCCCTGGGTTGGAGGGCGCACGCTAGCAGTGCACCCAACAGGTGCCCAGTGGAGGAGGTCATGCGGCGGCCGCCGCTGGCATGGGCGGCGCGAGGGGACAAGGGACGGGCTACACCTCGACCGAGGCGGCGTGCTCGCGCGTGGCCGAGAAGCGCACCTGCGGCCAGCGCTCCTGCGCCAGTTGCAGGTTGACCCGCGAGGGCGCGAGATAGACCAGCTCTCCCGCCGCGTCGATGCCGAGGTTCATCGCGTTCTTCTCGCGGAATTCCTCCAACTTGTTCGCATCATCGCAGTGCACCCAGCGCGCGGTGACCACGCCGACCGGGTCGAACGAGGCGTCCACGCCGTACTCGTCCTTCAGCCGGTAGGCGACCACGTCGAACTGCAGCACGCCCACCGCGCCCAGCACCAGGTCGTTGCTCATCAGCGGGCGGAAGAACTGCGTGGCGCCTTCCTCCGACAACTGCGCCAGGCCCTTCTGCAGCGCCTTCATCTTCAAGGGATCGCGCAGGCGCGCGCGGCGGAACAACTCCGGCGCGAAGTTCGGGATGCCGGTGAAGCTGATCGGCTCGCCCTCGGTGAAGGTGTCGCCGATGGAGATGGTGCCGTGGTTGTGCAGGCCGATCACGTCGCCGGGGTAGGCGCTCTCGACGATCTCGCGGTCGGAGGCCATGAAGGTCAGCGCGTTGGCGATGCGCACCTCCTTGCCGGTACGCGTCTGGATCATCTTCATGCCGGCCGAATAGGTGCCCGAGCACACGCGCATGAAGGCCACGCGGTCGCGATGCGCCGGGTCCATGTTCGCCTGGATCTTGAACACGAAGCCGGTCAGCTTCTCCTCCTCCGGCTGGATCTCGCGGCTCAGCGTGGCGCGCACGCGCGGACCGGGCGCATGCTCGACGAAGAAGTCCAGCAGCAACTGCACGCCGAAGTTGTTGACCGCCGAGCCGAAGAACACCGGCGTCAGCTTGCCTGCCTGGTACTGCGCAAGGTCGAACGGGTTGGACGCGCCCTGCACCAGCTCCAGCTCGTCGCGCAGTTCGGCCAGCATGTCTGCGCCGACCGCCGCTTCCAGCCCCGGCGCGTCCAGGCCCTTGAAGATGGTCGAATCCTGGCGGGTGAAGTTCCTGCCCTGCTCGAACACGTGCACTTCGTCGAGCAACAGGTGATACACGCCCTTCAGGCGCTTGCCCATGCCGATCGGCCAGGTCACCGGCGTGCAGGCGATGCCGAGCACCGACTCCACCTCGTCCAGCAGCTCGATCGGCGAGCGGCCCTCGCGGTCGAGCTTGTTGATGAAGGTCATGATCGGCGTGTCGCGCAGGCGGCACACCTCCATCAGCTTGATCGTGCGCTCCTCCACGCCCTTGGCGCAGTCGATCACCATCAGCGCCGAATCCACCGCGGTGAGCACGCGGTAGGTGTCCTCGGAGAAGTCCGCGTGGCCCGGGGTGTCGAGCAGGTTGACGATCTTGCCCTCGTAGGGGAACTGCATCACCGAGGAGGTCACCGAGATGCCGCGCTCCTTCTCCAGCGCCATCCAGTCGGAGGTCGCGTGGCGCGCGGCCTTGCGGCCCTTCACCGAGCCGGCCATCTGGATCGCGCCGCCGAACAGCAGCAGCTTCTCGGTCAGCGTGGTCTTGCCCGCGTCAGGATGGCTGACGATGGCGAAGGTGCGGCGGCGGCGGGTTTCGGAGAGGTGCGTGGACATGCGGCAGGGCGGACTTTGGATGCGAACCGCGCATTGTACCGCGGCCGGCGCCCTCTCCCTTCCGGGGAGTGGGCTCAAGCGGTGAGCAGATCCTCGTAGAACGCTCCGAACGGCTCGGTCGGATGCGCGATCTGGATCTCCAGCACCCACAGCCCCGATGTCGGCCTGCCATCCAGCGTGCCCAGGTCGCCGCCCTTGTGTACCGAATGGGGATAGTCGCTGAGCCGATGCCCCTTGATCGCGTGATTGAAGCGCCAGCCCGTCGCTTCGGCGCGTTCCGCTGCGAAGTCGTACAGCGCGCGGCCGCTCAGGCCCTGCGTGCGCCAGGCCTGCGCCACCTCGTCGAACAGGCAGCGGGCAGCCTCCGCGCAGGCGCGTCGTTCCGGCGCCTCGCCGATCACGAAGGTGTCGCCCACGTCGCCTTCGTGGCCGTCGAACACCAGGCCGAGGTCGATGAAACAGATGTCGTTCTCGCCCAGTCGTACCGAAGGATCGGAACGCTGCCGATACGTCTTGAGCGTGTTCGCACCGATGCGGATCAACAGCGGATGCCACAACCGCTGCACGCCCAGTTCCTCGAACACCTGCATGGCCTCGGCCCTGGCTTCCTCCTCGCTGATGCCCGGGCGCATGCGCTCGCGGATGCCGCGCAGGGCGGCCCAGCACTGCGCACGGGCGTGCTGCATCCGGGCGGGGTCGAAGCGCGCGCCGACGGCTTCGCGGTGGTTCATGGGCGATGTCCTGCAGGGGGAAACCATCATGGCAGGAGTGCGCCCGACGCGCCTGCCGGCGGTTCGCCTGGCGTGACGCCGGCTTGATCCGCCGTTAGCAGAGGCCGGCGTAGCGTGCGCGCGCCGGGTTCGGAATGCGGTCGACAGGGGCGGGCGGGAAGCAACCCCGGCCATAACCAACCTCCGGAGTGTGGACCATGAAAACCGCAATGCTGGCTGGCGTGCTGGCGGGCCTGCTCGCGCCCGCGTGGGCGATGGCGCAAAGCCCCATCGACGGCACCTGGAAGATCGACATGAACCGGGTGCACCTGCCCACCAAGTCCGACGTGTTCGTGCTCAAGGACGGCATCTTCGACTGCCGCAGCTGTGCGCCGCCTTTCAAGATCAAGGCGGATGGCGCCGACCACCCGGTCAGCGGCCATCCGTATTTCGATGCGGTGGCGATGACGGTGGTGGACGACCACACCGTCAAGGAAACCGACAAGAAGAACGGCAAGGTGGTCGCCACGACCACCACCACGGTAGCCCCCGACGGCAGGACCGCGACCTTCCAGTTCAGCGACAGCAGCGACACCCAGGGCGCGCCGGTCACCGGCAAGGGCACGCTGACGCGCACAGCCAAGGGACCGGCGGGCTCGCACGCGCTGTCCGGCTCCTGGCGGGCGGCCAGCTACCAGAACCTCTCGGACAACGCACTGCGCATGACCTTCAAGGAAGAGGGCGGCAGCCTGACCATGCACAGCCCGACCGGGCAGTCCTACACCGCCCGGCTGGACGGCACCGAAGCGCCATTCCATGGCGATCCGGGCGTCACCAGCGTCAGCGTGACCAAGGCGGGTCCGCACAGCTTCGTGGAGACCGACAAGCGCGACGGCAAGACGGTCAGCATCGACCGGATGACGATCCATCCGGACGGCAGGACGATGGACGTCGCCGTCGACAACATGCTGCGTGCCAGCCACATGTCGTTCGTCGCCGTGAAGCAGTGACGTTCCAGCGCGGGCGCGGTGCGCACCGCCACGCCGGCACAACCCTCAGGCGGCCCGGTAGGTCACCACCAGCACGTCGCGGTGCGCGGCCTGCGCGGGGTCGAGCGGGGTGACGGCGGTGACGCCGTGGAACACCCGCGCGTCGTCCACCAGCGCCGCATCGAATGGGTGGGTGAGGGTGAAGCTGCCCAGCAGCCGGCCGTCGGCGGCGTGGATGGTGGTAGTGCCGCTCTCGATGTTGGTACGGTCGACCAGCAGCACCAGCACATAGTCCACGCCGTCCCGGTGGACACCTTCGGGCGTGGGCTCGCCCGCTTCGCCGGCGCGCGCCTCGATGCGGAACTGGTGCACCTCCACGTGCCAGCGGGCCACCTGCGGCGCGAGTCCGCCAAAGAAGCCGTGGCAGAAATCCAGGACGCGGCGCAGGCTCGGGCCGTCGGCGGTGATGGGCTCGAACCAGCGCTCGATGTCGCCCTGCAGCGTGTTGTAGGTCTTGCTCTGGTAGTGCGGCTGGTCCGGCTCGCGGCGGACGCCCTGCGCATCGGCCGAGAACACCGCATGGCGCCGGCGCCGGTGGCGTCCGACCGAGGCGAGGTAGGCATCCGGTGCCAGCGCGTCCCAACTGGCGGTGAAGGCTGCCCAGTCGGGCAGGGAGGCGGCATCGAGCAGTTCGCGCATGCCGTCGGCGGCGACGAAGGCATAGCCGTCCTGGCGAAGCCGGTCGTGCAGCGCGGGGAGTGTGGCGGTCATGGATGGGGCGAGCGGGAGGGGGCCACAGCATACGCCCGTGCGCAATCCCGGGCCTGCCCGATCTTGAGCCCTCTCCCCTCCGGGGAGAGGGTTGGGTGAGGGGCCGGGGCTCGCGGGGCGGCTTGCTGCTGCGGCGTGGACTTTCTTTCGCTTCGTAGCAGGCCCGCCGCAAGAACCGCCCCTCACCCCAGCCGCTTCCCTGGAGGGGGAATTTCGATGGATACCTTGAAAGGACATCCAGACGTCTAAACGTCTATTGACATATCCATATGCCGAGCCCACAATCCGCCCCACTCATCGAGACCGGCGGAGGGATAGGCCCTTTGATGCCGGGGCAACCTGCGGGAAGCGTTCCCGCCACGGTGCCAATTCCTGCGGGGCGCGTGAGCGCCACCGAGAGATGGGCGTGATTCGTCGCCGACGGCTTACCGTCGGCGAGGGGTGGCGACCTTTCCGGTTCCCGCGGGTGATGCCACGGAGAACCGCATGACCGCCCAGCTGCTGCCCCTGCCTGCCTCGCCCGTCGCCCCGCCATCGCGGGTGGACGCGCGCATGGGCGGCCTCACGGCCCAGCGCAGCACGCGGCGACTGACGCTTTCCCCGAAGTACGGCCACGGCGCGCGCAGCGTCGACGTGCGCTACCTGTGGTGCGGCGCCGCCGACGCGCCGACGGTGATCGTGCAGGGCGGCATCTCCGCCAGCCGCGACGTGACCGCCTTCGACGACGCGGACGGCTGGTGGCAGGCGCTGGTCGACGCTGGTGCCGCGATCGACCTGGACCACTGCCGCGTGCTCTCGATCGACTGGCTGGGCCCGGACGATCTCGGCGTGGAGGCGATCTCCAGCGAGGACCAGGCCGATGCGCTGGCCGCGCTGCTCGACGCGCTCGGCATCCATCGCGCGCACGCTTTCGTCGGCGCCTCCTACGGCGCGATGGTGGCGCTGGCCTTCGCCGCGCGCCACCCGCGCGCGGTGGACCGCCTGGTGCTGCTGGCCGGCGCGCACCGCCCGCACCCGCTGGCCTCGGCCCAGCGCAGCGTGCAGCGCGGCATCGTGCGGCTGGGTCTGGCCAACGGCCAGGCCGACGAGGCGCTGGCGCTGGCGCGGCAGCTCGCCGTGACCACCTATCGTGGCCGCGAGGAGTTCGGCCGCCGCTTTGCCGGCGCGCCGGAGTTCCGCGACGGCCGCTTCCGCCTGCCGGTGGAGGATTACCTGGAACACCAGGGCCGCCGTTTCGTCGAACGCTTCGATGCCGAACGCTTCCTGGCGCTGTCCGAATCGATCGACCTGCACGACGTTACGCCCGAGCACATCCCCACGCCCGCCACGCTGGTCGGCTTCGCCTCCGACCTGCTGGTGCCGCTGGCCGACCTGTGCGAACTGCAGCGGCGCCTGCACGGCCCCACCACGCTGGAAGTCCTCGAGTCGCCCTACGGGCACGACGGCTTCCTCAAGGAAACCCACCAGCTCGCGCCGCTGCTGCGCGCCGCGCTGGCCTGAATCCCCCTGGCTCAAACCCGGAGCACTCCCCATGAGCGAATCGGCCCCCTGTACCCGCGCCGTGCGCGCCGGCATCGAGACGGACACCCAGCACGGCGCGATCGTGCCGCCGCTGCACCTGTCGACCAACTACAGTTTCGAAGGCCTCGGCGGCAAACGGCCGTACGACTACTCGCGCAGCGGCAATCCGACCCGCGACCTGCTCGGCAATGCGCTGGCCGAACTGGAGCTGGGTGCCGGTGCCGTGGTGACCGCCAGCGGCATGGCGGCGGTGGCGGTGGCGCTGGAACTGGTGCCGGCCGGCGGCCTGGTGCTGGCCGCGCACGATTGCTACGGCGGCACCTGGCGCCTGCTCGATGCGTGGGCGAGGAAGGGCCGCTTCGAGGTGGCCTTCGTCGACCTCACCGACCGCACGGCGCTGGCCGCCGGCCTCGCCCGCAAGCCGGCGCTGGTGTGGGTGGAAACCCCGTCCAACCCGCTGCTGCGCATCACCGACATCCGCCACGTGGCGCAGGCCGCGCACGCCGTCGGCGCATTGCTGGTGGTGGACAACACCTTCCTCTCGCCCGCGCTGCAGCAGCCGCTGGCGCTGGGCGCCGACGTGGTGGTGCATTCGACCACCAAGTACATCAACGGCCACAGCGACGTGGTCGGCGGCGCGGTGGTGGCGCGCGACGCGGCCGTGGCCGACCAGTTGAAGTGGTGGGGCAACTGCCTGGGGCTGACCGGCGCGCCGTTCGACAGCTTCCTCACCCTGCGCGGCCTGCGCACGCTGGCGGTGCGCCTGCGCCAGCACCAGGAGAACGCGCTGCGCATCGCCGAGTACCTGGCGCTGCACCCGGCGGTGCGCGCGGTGTACTACCCGGGCCTGCCGGGCCATCCGGGCCATGCGCTGGCCGCGCGCCAGCAGCAGGGCTTCGGCGCCATGCTGAGCTTCGAGCTGGAAGGGGACGAGGCCAACGTCGCCGCGTTCGTCGATGACCTTGCGTTCTTCTCGCTGGCCGAATCGCTGGGCGGCGTGGAAAGCCTGATCGCCCACCCCGCCTCGATGACCCACGCCGCGATGGCGCCGGAAGCGCGCCGCACCGCCGGCATCGCCGATACGCTGCTGCGCGTGTCGGTCGGCATTGAGGACGGCGACGACCTGTTGCTGGACCTCTCGCGTGCGCTCGACCGCGCCGCGGCCGTCAAGCCGTCCAAACGCGTGGTGCGCGCATGAGCGCGGTGCTGGCGGACTGTCGTACGCAACCGGTACCGGCCATCGCCGTGGCGCTGCTGGGTACCGGCGTGGTCGGCGGCGCGCTGCTCAAGCTGCTCAACACGCCGGCTGCCGCGCCGCTCAAGCTGGTCGGCGCCGCCAACTCGCGCCGCCAGCAGACCGATCCGCAGCGGCTGGCCCAGCGCAACCTGCGCGAGCAACTGCGCAATGAGGGCGAGGCGCGCGACGACGCGGCGCTGTTCGCCGCGCTGGATGCCAGCGATGCGCCGGTAAAGGCGATCATCGACGCCACCGCCAGCGCCGCGCTCGCCGCGCGGCATGCGGCCTGGCTGGCGCAGGGCTATCACGTGGTCACCGCGAACAAGGCGCTCGCCGGCGGCGAGCTGGCCGGCTGGCGTGCGCTGCAGGCGGCGCTCGCCCATGGCGCGCGCTACGGCGACGCGGCCACCGTCGGCGCCGGCCTGCCGGTGCTCTCCACGCTGCGCCGCCTGCGCGGCTGCGGCGACAGCCTGCTCACGCTCGAGGGCGTGTTCTCCGGTTCCCTGTCCTACCTGTTCAACCAGTACGACGGCAGCCGACCGTTCTCCGCGCTGCTCGCCGAGGCGCGCACGCTCGGCTACACCGAACCCGATCCGCGCTCGGATCTGTCCGGCGAGGACGTCGCGCGCAAGCTGCTGATCCTGGCCCGCCACGCGGGCTTCGCGCTGGGCAGCGACGAGGTGGAGGTAGAAAGCCTGGTGCCGCCCGCGCTGCGCGAGGTGGATGCCGCCACCTTCCTCGACCGCCTGGCCGAACTCGACGCGCCGCTGGCCGAGCGCCACGCGCAGGCGGCCGCGCGCGGCAACGTGCTGCGCTTCCTGGCTCGCCTCAACCAGCGCGGCCGCGCGCGTGTCGGGCTGGTCGAGGTACCCCCGACCCATCCGGCCGCGCGGCTGTACGGCACCGACAACCAGTTCGCCCTCACCACCACCCGCTACAACACCCAGCCGATGGTGATCCAGGGCCCGGGGGCGGGACCGGAAGTCACCGCACAGGCGTTGCTGGGCGACGTGCTCGCGCTGGCCTGATCGTCCGTGTCGTCATGGAAGGGCAGGAGCTAGGCTTCGGCTTCCTGCCGCCGACCGGAACCGCGATGACGAACCCTGCCGCGCCCGCCATCCACCCCTGCACCCTCGCCGATGCCGAACGCCTGGCGCTGGTCGGGCAGGCGACCTTCCTGGAGACCTTCGCGGGCATCCTGGACGGATCGGACGTGCTGCACCACTGCGCCACGCAGCACGCGCCGGCGCTCTATCGCGAATGGCTGGCCCAGCCCACCACGCGGGCGTGGCTGGCGACGGTAGCGCCCGGCCGCGCGCCGGTCGGCTACCTGCTGATGATGCCTTCGCGCCTGCCGGTCGCCGCGCCGCGCGCGGACGACCTGGAGATCAAGCGCATCTATCTCCTGCAGCGCTTTCGGGGAGGTGGCACCGGGCGCCAACTGGTCGAGCAGGCGCTCACTGAGGCACGCCGCCTCGGCAGCCGCCGCGTGCTGCTGGGCGTGTATGCCGGCAACGCCGCCGCGCAGGCGTTCTATGCGCGCCAGGGTTTCGTCCCGGCGGGCAGGCGCAGCTTCCGCGTGGGCGACCGCGAATACGACGACCACATCCTCGCGCTGGATCTGGACGGTTCCGAAGGAACCGGCTGACGCCTCATCTGCCCGGCGACGCGTTCGCAAAAAAAACGCGCGGCGATCGCCGCGCGTTTCGGGGAGCAGCGGGAGCCGCCACTCAGGAACGGATCACCCGCTCGGCCGTTTCTTCGTCCGGCGGGATCTGCAATGCGTCGGGATGCAGCGCCGCCTGCTCGCGCTCGGCCTCGATCGCCGGCGTGCGCCAACCCGACTTCACGCCCCACAGGTAGAACACCAGGCCGATCACCGCCACCACGGCGAGGTCGTAGCCGTAGGGGATGTAGTCCATGCCGCCGAACTTCGCGCTGCCGATCTTCGAGACCACCGCCAGCGTGACCAGGTAGGCGATCAGCCACCATGCGCCCTTGAGGTGCCGCCCGAACTCGTGCCAGCCGTGCTTGGCCGTGTAGTAGAAGTACACCGGCAGCGCGACCACCATCAGCAGGATGATCTGCCCGGTCAGCGGCCACTTGGCCCAGTACAGCAGCTCGGCGGACATGATGAAGGCGATGCCGGCGATCACCGGCAGGCCGGCCAGCCGGAACGGACGGTGCAGCTCCGGCGCGGTGCGGCGCAGCGTCATCACGCTGACCGGGCCGGTCAGGTAGGAAATGATCGTCGCCACCGAGATCACCGCGGCGAGCGAATCCCAGCCGCGGAAGAAGAACAGGAACAGGAACGACACCACCAGGTTCAGCCACATCGCCGGGCGCGGCACGCCGGACTTCGGATCGATCCGGCCGAAGATGCGCGGCAGCGTGCCGTTGCGCTCCATGCCGTAGATCATGCGCGCGGTGGTGGCGGTGTAGGTCATACCGGTGCCGCTGGGGCTGACGAAGGCGTCGGCGTACAGCAGGATCGCCAGCCAGTTGAGGTTGACCAGCACCGCGAGCTCCGCGAACGGCGAACTGAAATTGATGCCCTTCCAGCCGGCCTTCGCCAGCAGGTCCGGCGGCACGGCGCCGAGGTAGGCCACCTGCAGCAGCACGTACACCACGGTCGCCAGCAGGATCGCGCCGATGATCGCGAACGGGATGCTGCGGCCGGGGTTGTGCGCTTCGCCGGCAAGGTTCACCGGGCTCTGGAAGCCGTTGAAGCTGAACACGATGCCGGCGGTGGCCACGGCGGTGAGGATCGCCGCGAAATCGTTCGCATGGCTGCCGCCGCCCGCGCCCACCGCGAGGTTCTCGCCGTGGAAACCGCTGGCGATCAGCGCGACGCCGGTGGCCGCCGGGATGATCAGCTTGACCAGCGTGATCAGGCTGTTGGAGCGCGCGAACAGCTTGACGCTCCAGTAGTTGAGCAGGAAGTAGACGATCACCAGCACGCCGGCGATCGCCACGCCCATCTGGCTAAGCTCGCCGTGCTGGCCGGGCACGGCGTGGTAGAGGTCCTGCGCCCACTGCCATTTCCAGCCGGCCATGTATTGCACCGAGGCTTCCGCCTCGACCGGGATCACCGAGACGATCGCGATCCAGTTCGCCCACGCCGCGATGAAGCCGACCAGCGAGCCGTGCGAGTAGTGGCCGTAGCGCACCATGCCGCCGGACTCGGGAAACATCGCGCCCAGCTCGGCATAGGTGAGCGCGATCGAGAGGATGATCGCCGCGCCGAGCACCCACGCCCAGATCGCGCCGGGGCCGGCCAGCTTGGCGGCGTTCCACGCGCCGAACAGCCAGCCCGATCCGATGATCGAGCCCAGGCCGGTGAACATCAGTGCGAAAGGACCGACGTCACGCCGGATCGAAGTCTGGTTTGCCATCAAGGGCCCCTGTGTCTGCCGGGCGCAGAGCGCCAAAACCCCGATGGTCGCAAAGTGGGGAGGGTCATGTCACCTGCGCCGGCCGTTTGTTCCCGCGCAATCGGTGCTGTATCGGCCGTCCATCCGTCCATTCGGAAGAGCACGGAACGTTGCAGATCCCCCTTCGTGGCCGATCGAAAAGATCCCCGGGAGCTCAAGTGCGGGCTACCGGCGTGCGCGCCCCGTATCGCCATCATGAACGGCCTTGCTGCTGTGCAAGATGCGCCCGCCCCAACTTCTGATTAACGTATGGACCGATCCAATTAGATCGATTTAAAGCACCAAGAACCGTTCAAGGCGTGGCCCGCGAGGGACGTGCCTACCGCTAGATGCAAGGCGGGCAGGTGCATCGCTGGCGCATGGTTGAACCACACACCGCTGTTGTCTGGGGAGGGGAGTTCTCATGCATCACGTGACCATGTTTCGCCGCAATGCACTCACCGGCGCGCTCGCGCTCGCGCTGTTGCTTCCGTTGGGAGCGCTGGCGCAGGACGCCACTTCGACCGCACCGGCCCAGGCCGATACCGGCAAGGCGCAGAAGAAGCCGGTAACCCTGCAGAAGATCGTCGTCACCGGTTCACTGATCCCGCGCGTGGAAGTCGAAGGCCCCGCACCGGTGGTGACCATTACCGGCGAGCAACTCAAACGCGAAGGCTTCACCACCGTCTACGAGGTGATGAACTCGATCACCCAGACCGGCGTCGCGCAGACGCCGCCGAGCTGGGGCTCGAGTTCGGTCAACGCGCGCCAGCTCAACCTGCGCAACCTGGGCTCCGGGCGCAGCCTGCTGCTGATCGACGGCCATCGCGTCAGCGACTATCCGCAGTCCTCCGGCGCCAGCACGAACTTCCAGAACTACAACAACATCCCGACCGGGATGATCGACCACATCGAGATCCTCGCCACCGGCGCCTCGTCGCTGTACGGCTCCGACGCGGTCGCGGGCGTGGTCAACATCATCCTCAAGAAACACTACGAGGGCGACGACGTGCAGTTCTCGCTCGGCGGCGCCACCCACGGCGGGCGCGAGTACGGCGACCTGAACCTGGTCGGCGGCCGCTCGGGCGATCGCTGGCACCTGGTGTACAACCTCGAGAAATCGCACCGCGACGCACTGTGGGGCCGCGACCGCCCCTACACCGATTCGGAAGCCGACGCCGGCTACGGCGCCTACGACTACAACGCGCGCCTGTTCGGCTGGAACACCTACCCGGGCCTGGCGCTGACCAACGCCGACGGCAACTACATCGCGCCGCCGGCCAACGCGTGCGGCCAGTTCGGCAACAACTTCGCGCTGCGCCATTCGCAGACCGTGTCCACCACCGGCCACACGGTGAACACCAACGACGTCACCGACCACGGCTACTACTGCACGCAGCCGGCCCTGTTCGCCAACTGGGTGCTGACCCCGGGTAGCGACAACACCGACGCCTACGTCGCCGGCGACTACGACCTGGGCGGTGGCCTGCAGCTCTACGGCTCGGCCGGCCTGTGGAAGACGGTCGGCACCTCCAACACCGAGCTGCCGTTCCTGTATCCGATGGGCGGCCTGCCCAACGGTTTCTACGACGCCACCAGCGGCCAGGTGATCAGCAACTACTTCCGTCAGCTCACCCCGCAGGAGCTGGGCAGCTACGGCAACACCCACGACCGCGAACAGAACTGGGACCTGCGCGCCGGCCTGCGCGGCTCGTTCATGGACGACCGCTTCAACTGGGATTTCATGCTCGGCCAGAACAAGTACATCGTGCACGAGTACTACACCGGTCTGAACGAGCAGGGCATGTTCGACTTCTTCTTCGGGCCGCAGCAGGGCACGACGACCGTCAACGGCGAGACGTTGCCGGTCTACGCGCTCAACAGCCAGCGCTTCTGGAACCCGATCACGCCCGCGCAGTACCAGAGCTTCGGCGTGTCCGGCGAGAACACCGCGGTCAGCGAGCTCGATCAGGCCACGCTGAACGTCAACACCGACGAGCTGTTCAACCTGTGGGCAGGTCCGGTCGGCTTCGCCGCGGTGCTGGAAGCCGTGCACCAGAGCTTCCAGCTCTCGCCCGATCCGCGCGGCAACGACACGCACTTCGGCGATCCCTTCCAGGACTACATCACCGGCGGCGGCACGCGTAACCGCATCTCGCTGGGCTCGGAACTGCGCATGCCGCTGACCTCGCAGGTCACCTGGACGCTGTCCGGTCGGCTGGACAAGTATCGCGACGCCAGCGCGGCGGATGTCGCGCGCACCTGGGGCAGTTCACTGGAGTGGCGGCCGTATGAGGGCCTGCTGCTGCGCGGCGGCTACGGCACGAACTTCCACGCGCCGGACATGCAGTACATCTACAAGAACCCGTCGGTGTCGCAGGTCGGCATCTACTCCGATTACTTCCAGTGCATCCAGGCAGGCGACCGCACCTGCAACGCGACCCAGCACAGCACGTACTTCCAGTCCTATCTGGCCGGCGGACCGACGCTCAACAACGAAACCGGTCATTCCTGGACGTACGGTTTCGTGTGGCAGATCCCTGGCGTGCAGGGCTTGTCCGTGTCGGCCGACTACTGGCACATCGGTATCGACAACGGCATCGTCAACGTGGGTCAGGACGATATATTGAAGGACGAGGCAGGCTGTCGTACCGGCCTGAACGTCGACGGCTCGCCGTATATCGCGCACGGGCTGGGTTCGTCCTACTGCCGCAGCGTGATCGCCAACGTCAAGCGCGATGCCAACGGCAACATCACGGCCGTCTACTCAGGCCCGATCAACGAGAGCCAGCTGTACGTCAGCGGCATCGACGCCTCGCTGGCCTATACGAAACCCACCGAGCACTGGGGCAACTTCAGCCTCAGCATCGACTACACCGACAACCTCTCCTACAAGGAGCGGCGGCTGCAGAGCGATCCGCTGGAAAACACCCGCTACGACCGCGTGGCGAGCCGGGTGCGTGGCACGGCCAACTGGCAGGGTAATCGCTGGAGCGTAACCGTCTATGGCGAGCGCGCCGGCAGCATCCGCGCCAACAACTACGACGGGTGCGAGATCCTGGACAACGGCATCAAGCCCGACCTCGGCGATCCGGACTGCGTCGTCTACAAGGGCCGCATCAGGCCGTGGATCGTGTGGAGCGGCTCGGTCGGTTATCGCTTCAGCGACAAGATGAACCTGCGTTTTGGCGTCACCAACATCTTCGACAACAAGGGCGAGATTCCCTACTACGCGGGCGGCTTCGAGTTCATCCCGACGCTGCAGGGAGCCAACTACAACGGCCGCGAAGTGCTGATGACGGTCAACTACAAGCTCGACTGATGGGCCTCCGGGCCGGCAAGGCCGGCCCGGTCGCTCCGGATCCTCTCCGGCGCGAGTTCGCGCGCCCCGGCTTCGGCCGGGGAGCTTTTTTTTCTTGGAAGGGAGAAAGCCCATGCGCGTGGCGACCTTGCTGCTGGTACTCGCGATGGTCGCCTGCGGCGGCACGGTGCATGCGCAGTGGGCGATCATCCCGCAGCCGCAGAAGATCGAGGCAGGGAAGGGGAGTTTCGTGCTCGGCGCGGACACGCGCATCGTGGCGCCCGCCGACGCGCGTGGACGGGAAATCGGCGCCTTCCTGCGCGAGGCGATCCAGGCGCAGGCCGGCCTTGCGCTGCCGACGGACGCATCGGCAAACGGCTCGCGCATCGCGCTGCGCATCGACCCTGCGGTGCACGGCGACGAAGCCTATCGGCTCACCGTCGCACCCGGTCGCATCGACATCGCCGCCGCGGATGAACGCGGCCTGTTCTGGGGAGTGCAGACGCTGCTGCAACTGCTGCCGGCGGAGCATGGCGGCACATTTGAAGTTCCCGCCGTGCGCATCGATGACGCTCCGCGCTACGCCTGGCGCGGCGTCATGCTCGACGTGGCGCGCCACTTCATGCCGGTGGCGCTGGTCAAGCGGCAGATCGACCTGTTCTCCCGCTACAAGATCAACGTCCTCCACTGGCACCTGACCGACGACCAGGGCTGGCGTCTCCAGATCCGCAAGTATCGGGAGCTCACCCGCGTCGGCGCCTGGCGCACCGAGGCCGACGGCACGCGCACGGGCGGCTTCTACACGCAGCAGCAGATCCGCGAGGTGGTCGAGTACGCGCGCCGGCGCAACATCATGGTGGTGCCGGAAATCGAGATGCCCGGCCACGCCTCGGCTGCGATCGCGGCCTACCCATGGCTGTCCTGCCCCAAGCGGCCGATCCAGGTGCCCACGGGCTGGGGCGTGTTCACCGACATCTACTGCGTGGGCGACGAGACCACCTTCGCCTTCCTGCACAACGTGCTCGACGAGGTCGCCACGCTGTTCCCCGCGCCGTACATCCACATCGGCGGCGACGAGGTGCCCAAGCAGCAATGGATCGAAAGCGCCTCCTCGCAGCGGCGCATGCGCGAGCAGCACCTGCGCGACGCCGAAGGACTGCAGAGCTGGTTCGTCCAGCGCATCCAGCGCGATCTCGCCGCGCGCGGCAAGACGCTGATCGGCTGGGACGAGATCCTCGAAGGCGGCGCCGACCGCGACGCGATCGTGGAGATGTGGCGCGGCGACGCGGAGGCGGCCAAGGCGCTGGCCAATGGCAACCGGTTGATCGTCGCCGGCCCGTTCTACATCGACACGCCCGTCGAGGACCTAACGCTCGAGGACGTCTACCGCACCGACGCCTTCGCCGCCCCCGCCTACGCGGCGCATCGCGGCCAGGTTCTCGGCGCCGAGGCGCCGCTGTGGACCGAACGCGTTACGCCGCGCAACCTGGAGGCGATGCTGTACCCGCGCGTGATGGCGCTGTCCGAGCGGCTTTGGAATCCGGACGCGCACGACTATGCCGACTTCCGGCGCCGCGTACGCGCGCACTACCCTTGGCTCGATGCCCACCACGTCGCCTACGGACCGGAGGACCGCGACCTGGTCGACTATCGCCTCGGCTTCAACCCACAGCACCGCCGCTGGCGGCTGCGCGCCGCGCGCGGCTTCGACGACCTGCAGTTGCACTACACGCTCGACGGCAGCGAACCGACCATGCAATCGCCCGCCTTCGGCGACGTGCTGGACCGCTACGAACCGGCGACGATCAAGGTCGCGCCGTTTCGCCACGGCGTGCCGTACCTGGCCAGCCAGACCTTCGAGATCGCCGACAACGAGGCGCTGGGCAAGCCGGTGAGCTACGCCGCCGCGCCCGATCCGCGCTATGCCGGCACCGCTACCCAACTGGTCGATGGCGTGATCGGCAGCGGCGACTTCCACGACGGCCTGTGGACCGGCTGGCAGGGCAGCGACATGGACGCCACGATCGACCTGCAGCAGCCCACGCCGCTGCATGCGATCCGGGTCCGCTTCCTGCAGCAGAGCGGCTCATGGATCCTGCTGCCGCGCCACGTTCGCTTCGCCGTGTCGGACGACGGCAAGCGCTGGCGGACACTGCAGGACGTCGCGCTCGCGGTCGACCCGGCCGACCTGCGCCCGATCGTGCACGAGGTGCGCTTCGACACCGCCGCGCCCGTCACCGCGCGCTACCTGCGCGTCATCGCGCAGAACTACGGCCTGCTTCCCGCGGGGCACGAGGGCGCCGGCCAGCCGGCCTATGTGTTCAGCGACGAAATCCTGGTGCGGTGACTGCAGCCGTCGTTCGATCGGTCCGCAGTCTCGATCCACCGCCCATCCCGTGTGGCATCGGACGTATCGCGAGCGCGTCAGGCGCCGGCGGGGCGGGGACCCGGCACCTTGCCGGCCGCCGGCGGCCGCATGGCCTCGTCGATCAGGCGGCGAACATCCGCCCAGGGCGTCGGACCCTGGTGCATCGCATACACCGTATCGACCCGCAGATGCTCGCGCACGACTGCCTGCATCACTTCGTACATCAGCTCCGGGTCGTAGAGCGTGTGGTCTTCGTTGAACGCCAGGGTGTCGCTGGCATACAGCAATTTCTGCTGCGGGAAGTACACCATGTACTGTCGCTCGGTCGAGGCGCCGCGTAGCGGATACAACACCACTCGGTTGGCTCCTTTGCCTACTTCGAGGTGGTCGCCCACGACCATCCAGTGCGCTGCCTTCGGATGGGATTGAAGGTCATCCGGCTGCAAATGATGCGGCGCATCGACGAGCCGATCCAGCAGCGGCTTGTTGAGATCGAGCACGTAGACCGGCACGCCTTCTGCCACGGCCTCCCGGACACCGGCGATGTGCGGCCAGGAGTCCGAGGTGCTGAGCACCGCCTTGATCGGCACCCCTGGATACTCGCTGTGCGCCTTGGCAAGCACGCCACGCACGTAGCTGCCGGAAATCGGCGCTTCCAGGACCAGTACGCCATCGTCCTGTTTGACCAAGGTCGTGTTCCACGCGCCTTGGTACAACTCGATGCCCGGAGCCAGCACGACGCGTTTATTGTCGTTGAACTCGCGGTTCCAGCCTACCGATTGCGCGCTTTTGGCGGCTGTTGCGGCATCCATCGCGAACTTCTTCGCGTCGATCGCGCCATTGAAGGCAGGACCGATGAGTTGGGTGGACGCGTACCACACGCCGTTGCGCCAATCGACGCGGTTCGTCGGGAACTCCACGCCTTGCACCAGGCGCCAGTTGTCGAAGTAGATGCGCTGGTCTACGTCGCCCCACGCATACCAGAAATCCTTGAAGGTACGCGTGCGTTCCAGCGCGTCGGGCAGATGGTTGTAGGCATTCAGCAGCACCTTGACCGGCGAGCCCTGCCAGGTGAACTCCACCACGCTGTGTTTCGTGGCGCGCAGCCATTGCGACGGCGCGTAATGCAGGTCGGCGGCCGCTGCTGCGTTGAGAAGCAGGCGCTCAGGTCCCAGCGCCAGGGTGTCCCCGGTCTTCTCGATGTCCGCGAGGGAGCAAGGCGACTGGCCCTGCCCGGTTCGATAGACGCCTCCTTGCGGCGTCGCGACCAGGGTGGTGTCGAACTCGGCGGCATGCGGGTCCGCTTCCGGCCAGGTCAGATGCACGTCCCGCACGAGCCGACGGTGGTCGAAATCCACCGTCACCTTCTGGCGTTCGTACGAGGTGATGAAAGGCTTCTGGCGATACGACTGCTCGGCAAGGACGGAATGTCCGATGGCTTCGTAGCTCGCGCTATGAATGCCGGCGAGCCGTTGCGAGCCGCCCATGGCGTCGATGGCCCGCTGGACGCAGGCCTTTGCGCCGATGCCCTCGCAGCCGGGGTGGCCCGCTTCCTTTACGGCCTCGCCATCCTGTGGCAGATCTGCCGCCATCGCAGGCGTGGCCAACACCAACATCATCAGGGCAGGCAGAGCTCGACGAAACATGTTGCGGTCGACGTGGTGATGCATGAGGGATTCCTTCGCAGCGCCCTGTCCGGGCCATGTCGCGCACGCTACGCGCGTCGGTAACTCGATCCGCCTGCAGGAAGTCACATTCGCCGGATGTCCTTCGGCACGCAGGATGGCTGGCGGATCTCGATGGCAGCCGATCAATGCCCCTCGACCGGAGCCGCCCAGGCCTTCCCGTGTTGCAGATCAAGGGTGATCAACAGCTTGCTGATCAGGCCGATGCCCAGTTGGCCGTCGTAGATCATGTCCCGTCGCGCGACCGTGGCGGGCACGCTGTGGAAATGCGTGAGGTCCAGATCCACCTGTTTCGACTCGCCCTTGGGAAGATCCAGGCCGAGCTGTTCGATGGCGTGCGGCGCGAGGAACGTCGGCCCGTTGTTGCCCGAGTCCAGTTGCAACCACAACGTTCCCTTTGCTGCCCTGGCTTGGACGAACACCTCGATGGCGCCGCTCGGCAAGGTCGCCAGGCGCACCTCGATCGGCTTCATGGCCGCGATGCGGGCGTGCATGCTTTGCGGCGTCTCCACCACGATGCGGTCGTGGGCGTAGTCGAGCGTGACCACCTGCCCGCGGAACGACGAGAGGCCGACCAGTCCGCCGAGCGTCGGCGGCATCGGTACGTCGTGGCCCTGCTGGCGGGCATGCTCCACCTGCTTGCGGATCATTGCCATCAGGTCGAACACGCCCACTTCGTCGTTCGTGTCGTAACCGCCGATCCGCAGTTCGGCAGGGCCGCAGCGAGGGAAAGCGATCTTCTCGCCATCGGCCCGGTAACCGGTGGCCTGGCCGAACGGCTGGCAACCGAGCAACGTGGTCGTCTCCGGCGTCACGAACGTCAGTCCGCCACCGGTATCGAAAAGGAAAGGCACGGTTTTCCCGTGGACGTCCGCTTGCACGGTCTGCAGTGGAGTGTCCGCATAGGCATGCAGCGGAATAACGATCGGCCGGGCTTGCGGCGTACGTTCGGCCGCGTGCAGCGGCGACGACAGTGCTGCAGCTGAAAGGACGATCAGGCCGGCGTGGATCGGGCGAGGCAGTGGCATGGACGCTCCATCGTGAACGGGCGGGTCGAGCCTGCCGCTGACGAGCACGAACGGGCGGGGCGCGTCGGCGTCCATGTCCCGATGCGCCCGGCGTTTGTCCTGGCTTGCAGGCGCGGGATCTGCGGGTGGGGTTCCCCGCTGTCCAGGACATTGGAGCGCGCGCACTTCCGGGCGACATGTGCCAGAAGGGGCAAGTCGACCTGTCCGCGCTGCCGCAACGTGGTCCATCCCTTTGGCGTCTGATTGCACGCGGGCAATCGGTCCGGATGTCCGAGTCGAAGCCGTGCCCGCGACGAAGCGGTTCCGCAGGCAAGGGTGTCCCATTCACCGCCCATGGTGCCCGAGATGGTGCGGTGGTTCGGGCGGTCAGGTGCCTGCGAGCTTCGCGCGGATGCGGTCGCGGATGGCCTTGGTCTCGGGCGTCTGCACGGCCTCGAACTCGGCCATGCCCATCAACGGACGGATTTCCATCTCGCTCCGCCCCGTCGCGCAGTTGGGTGCACGCAGCACCCAGGCCATCGCCTCGTCCATGTCCTGGACCTCCAGGATCATGAAGCCGGCGACCAGTTCCTTGGTTTCGGCGAAAGGCCCGTCGACGACGATGCGGCTGTCGCCATCGAGCACGACGCGTTTGCCGTCGGAGGAGGGCGTGAGGCCGCCGAGGGCGACCAGGACGCCGGCGTTGACCAGCTCCTCGTTGAACTGGCTCATTGCCTCGAGCGCCTTCGGGTCGATGCCGGCACCGTTCTCGGTGCCGTCGGTCGCCTTGCCCATCACTATGACTCGCATGGCCTGTCTCCCTCCTGTGCCGGCTCGTCCGGCCTTCGGGAGAACGACGAACGACGCCGCCGAAAATCGACGTCCTTAGGCCGGCTCGACCCGCGCGCAGTACGCCTCGATGGTCCGTTTCCACGCGGGCCGGGCCAGGCATCGGTCGCGGTAGGCGGTGACGGCCGCATACGGCGTGATCAGTTCCTCGTCCTTGACGCCCGACAACAGCACGTGCGCCATCAGGATGTCGGCGACGCTGAAGTCTTCGGTGGCGACGAACGTGCGGCCGGCGAGCCAGCGCTCCAGGTTGCCCAGCACCCGGTGGATCCAGCCGACCAGGAATTCGCGGTGCTTGTCGCCGCCGCCCTCCGCGGTCCAGTCGTGCACCATCAGGCCAAGCAGCGGCGGCTCGACCGAGTTCATGGCGGCGAAGCACCAGCGCGTCACCTGCGCCTCGCCGGCGCGGTCGGCAGGCACCAGGCGCCCGGATTTCTTCGCCAGGTAGAGAAGGATGGCGGCCGACTCGGACAGCCGCAGGCCGTCATCGTCGATCGACGGAATCTGCTCGAATGGGCTGAGTTGCCGATAGGTTTCGGTGCTGAGGTCGTGAGCCGGGTGGTCCAAGCCGACCAGCTCGAACGGCAGCTGCATCTCCTCGAGCGCCCACAGCACGCGCAGGTCGCGGGTGTGGCCGCGGGCGACGGTGTTGACCTTCGAGAACCCGTACAGCTTGAGCATGGTGGCGCTCCTTCGTCGGGGACTGCATGGTTTTGACGGAACATGCGGGACAGGGGCGCTGGCGGCCAGCGCCGGACCGTCACAGCAGGCGCAGCAGTTCCTTCATCAGCGGCAGCCGCCGCACGCGTACCGCGCTGGCGCGGAAGACGGCGTTGGCCAGCGCGGGGGCGGCGGTGGGCATGGCCAGGAAACTGGCGCCGCTGGGCGCGCGGTCGTTGGGCACGAGGATCACTTCCACGTCGTTGGGGAGCTGGGCCATGCTGGCCAGCGGGTAATCCTTGAGGCTTTGTTGCTGGATCTGGCCGTTCTTGAAGGTGATGGCCGGGTTGAGCGCGTTGGACAACGCATCCAGCGTCGCACCGGCAACCTGGCCTTCGAGGCCCAGCGGGTTGATCACGCGGCCGACGTCGACGGCGCAGACCGCGCGCACGATCTCCAGCTTCTCGCCGTGCATCGCCACTTCGATCGCATGGGCGACGTAGGCGCCGTCGACGTGCCAGCAGGCGATGCCCATGCCGTTGACGTTGTGCAGCCAGTTCTTCCACTCGATGCGGTCGGTGACCAGCTTGAGCACGTTGAGCAGGCGGCCGACGTCGAGCATGCCGCCGCCGGCGAGCGGGATCTGCCGGGCCTCGCCGAGCAGGCGCAGGCGCGTGACCAGCGGATCCTCGCGCAGCGTGTGGGCGATCTCGTCGACGAAGCTTTCCACCGCGAAGGCGTTGCTGACGTGCGGCTCGCCGCGGAAGGGCCCGCGCGGCATGGCTGAGGCGAGGCCGTACCAGTCGCTGCGATAGGCCGGGACCAGGCCGGCGGGAAGCTGGTTGGCGCTGACTTCGGAAGTCCACAGCCGGTCGGCCGCGGTGCCGCGTCCGGTGAGCGCCGAGGCGCTGGCCAGCCGCTGGTCCCAGGCGATCACCTGGCGCTTGCGGCCGATCACCGCCTTGATCTTGTGCACGGTGCCGGAGCGGTAATAGTCGTGGACGAGGTCCTGCTCACGCGTCCACATCAGCCGCACCGGCTTGTCGACCGCCTTGGCCAGCATCACCGCTTCGGCGACGTAGTCGTGGTCGAGCCGGCGGCCGTAGCCGCCGCCCACGCGCGGCACCTCGATGGCGATCCGGTCGGGCGCCAGGCCGGTCAACCGCTGCACAACGGCCCAGGCCTGCTGCGGCGCCTGCGTCGGCACCACCAGCGTGGCCTGGTCCTTGTCCAGCCGCACCAGGCAGTTCATCGGCTCGGGCGTGGCATGGGCCAGCCAGGGCTGCACGTAGGTGGCCTCGACGCGGCGCGCGGCCTTGCGGTTGGCGGCCTTGAGGTCGCCGTCGTCGCGCACGCGGGTGGTCGGCGCGCTGTCGGTGTCGAGCAGCGCGATGGCCTGCGCCTCGAGCTTGCCGCTGTCCTCGTTGGCGCTGTCGGAGCCGGGCTTCCATTCGAGTTTGAGTTCGCCCAGGCCGCGCAGCGCCGCCCAGGTGTTCTCGGCGAGCACGGCCACCGCCGGCGCGACCGCGGTCTGCCCGGGCGGCACGCCGGCCTCGGGGTTGATCGGCACCACCTTGACCACGCCCTTGACGGCGAGCGCAGGCGCGGTCTCGATGCTGGCCAGGCTGCCGCCGGGCCAGGGACACGGCGCGAGCACGGCGACCAGCGCATCGGCGTAGTCCGCGTCGATGGCGTAGCGGGTCTGGCCGGTGACGATGCGGCGCGCATCGACGTCGCCGGCCGGACGGCCGATCAGGGTGTAGCGCTGCGGGGCCTTCAGCGGCAGCGGCGCGTTCGGCGGATCGATCTTGCTGGCAGCCTCGACCAGGCTGCCGTAGGGGAAGCGGCGGCCGTCGGGCGTGACCACCACGCCGGCTTCGCAGCGCAGCCGATCGGCGGCGACGCCCAGGCGCCGTGCGGCGGCCTGGGTGATCAGCCAGCGCGCCAGCGCGCCGGCCTGGCGCAGGTCGGCCCAGGCGGCGGGAATCGAATCGCCGGTGCCGCTGCGCTGGTGGCCATAGGTCCACACCGGCTTGCCGTCCTTCGCCGTCACGCCCAGCCCCAGCGGGATCACCGTGACGCGGGTCCAGTCGGCATCGAGCTCCTCGGCGATGATGCGCGGCAGCGCAGTGGCGGTGCCGGTGCCGGTATCCGGGTCGCGCGCGCCGACCAGCACGTTGCCGTCGCGGTCGATGCGCACGTAGGGGCCCAGCGCGCCGAACTCGTCGCCGAGCATGGCCGGTGGTACCGGCACGTCGGCGTGGGCTTCGCGGATGCCGACCACCAGCGCGCCGGCGGCACCGGCCAGCACCTGCAGGAAACGCCGGCGCGAGAGCGGAAGCACGCCGCTCATGCGCGTGCCCCGGCGGCGCGCTTGATCGCGCGGCGCACGCGCGTCTGCACGCCGCAGCGGCAGCGGTTGGGCAGCTTGTCGATGTCGTCGTCGGACGGTTTGGGCTTGCGCGCGAGCAGGTCGATGCCGGCGATCAGCCAGCCGGCGGTGCAGTAGCCGCAGCCGATCGCGTCCTCGTCGATGAAGGCCTGCTGCAGCGGGTGCAGGCTGCCGTCCGCGCCGGCCAGGCCCTCGACGGTGGTGATGCGGGCGCCGGCGAGCTTGGCCATCGGCTGCGTGATCGCCGGGATCGCCTTGCCGTTCACCAGCACCAGGCCGTAGCCGTCCTGCCCGTGGGCGTCGCCGATCTTGGTGCCGGTCAGCCGCAGCACGTCGCGCAGGTACCACAGCAGCGGCATCAGTGGATCGCCGGTGTGCCGGAAGCGCTCGCCGTTGACGATCAGGTCGATGCCCTCGCGCACCGGTTCCGGCGTGATGTCGCCGGTGGTGGCGGGCGGCAGGCCCTGGGCTTGCGCTTGCGGCATCGGGTCGTCTCCTTGCGGGGGTCGCCTATTGTGGCATCGCGCGGGTGACGAGGCAGCGGGGAACGGGCGGGGCGTTCAGTTGGCGGGATCCTGGCACTGATCCTGTCGGCGTGCAGGAACGCCCGGGCCGTCCTGGACGCGCTAGCGCCGGTCGCGGGCCGCCAGCCATCGCCAGGCGGCGTACACCGGCACGCCGGCCAGCATGATCAGCACGCCGATGCCGGCGTTGCGCGGGTTGTCGCGCATGGTGGCGACCACCACCGCGCCGATCGCGGCGACGAACAGCAGCGGCAGCAGCGGGTAGCCGGGCACGCGGAAGCGCACCTCGCCGCGGTCGTGGCGGCGGTACCAGAACAGCGTCGCCACGCCGACCGCGCAGGCCAGCCAGTCGCCGAAGGTGGCGTAGTCCAGCAGCGCGCCGTAGCTACCCGAGAGCGCCAGCACGATCGCCCAGCCCGAAAGCGCGGCCAGCGCCACGTTCGGGGTGTGGTGGCGCGGGTGCAGGCGGGCCACGGCGCGGAAAAACAGCCCGTCGGCGCCCATCACCTGCAGCACGCGCGCGCCGGCCACCAGCGTGATGTTGCAGAAGCCGAGCGTGGAGATCGCGATGCCGACCGCCATCAAGCGTGCGCCGACCGGCCCGAACATGCGGTCCATCACCTGCGCGGCCGGCGCCGTGCTGGCCGCCAGACCGGCGTGGCCGAGCACCGCCAAGTAGGCGAGGTTGACCAGCGCGTAGGCGCCGATCACCACCAGCATGCCGACCAGCAATGCGCGCGGCAGGTTGCGCTGTGGCGCGTCCACCTCGCCGGCGAGGTTGTTGAGGTAGGTGAAGCCCGAGTAGGCGAACAGCACCGGCAGCGCCGCGCCCATGAAGCCCACGCCGTCGCGCGCGGGATCGGCCGCCAGCGCCGCTGGCGCATGCGCGCCGGCCAGGTACAGCCCGCACGCCACCAGCACCGCGACCGCGAGCAGCTTGAGCAGCGCGAACAGGTTCTGCACCTGCGCGCCGAGCTTCAGGCCGAACAGGTTGACCAGCGCCACGAACACCAGTGCGCCGACGGTCAGCGGCAGCGCCGCGCTCGCCGGCAAGGCGAAGGCCGCCACCGTGTAGCTGGCGAAGATGGTCGCCACTGCGGCGGTCGAGCCGGAATAGATCACCAGCAGCATGGTCCAGCCGAACAGGAAGCCGGCGAGCGGCCCGAATGCCTCGCGCAGGTAGACGTAGGTGCCGCCGGCCTGCGGCCGGCGCGCGCCAAGTTCCGCGTAGCACAGCGCGCCGACGAGCGTGAGCAGGCCCGCGCCGATCCATGCCAGCAGCAGCGCCAGGCCCGATTCGGTGCGCTGCGCGGCGATGCCCGGGTTGAGGAAGATGCCGCCGCCGATGATGCCGCCGACCACCACGAGCGCAGCGTCCCAGGGGCCCAGGCTGCGCCGGTAGCCGTGCGATGGGTTGCCTGTGCTCATGCGGTTGTCCCCGGGACGAGCGGGGGAGCATGCCGGTGCGCGCGGAAGGGAGCAAGGATGCGCTGATGCGCGATGCCGAATGTGAGGCGGCAGCCATGCGGGGGGGATCTGGCGGGGCTTCCCCCATCCGCGCTGCGGGCACCTTCCCCCGTGGAACGGAGGAAGGCTCGATAGGTGGCACTTGCATGGACTCATTCCCCCGCTTGCGGGGGAAGGTGCCCGCAGGGCGGATGGGGGCGCCCGGAGCGTGGCACCCCGGTCCACCTCAGAACGCCCGAAGGAAGGCGTCCAGGTTGGCCACGTTCAGCGTGCCGATGCCGGCGCCCGGCGTGTAGTGCGGCTTGCCGTAATAGAACCAGTTGTCGCCGTCGCGCACGCTGTTGAACGCCGAGTACTTGCCGTAGCCGAACACGTTCTGCAGGAAGTACACCTGCGGGTTCCAGAAGCCCACGCGGTGGCCCAGGCTCTGCGTCAGCAGCGCGCTGATGCCGTTGAGCTGCGGCGCCACGAAGCTGGTGCCGCCGATGCTGTTGATCACGCCGCCATCGACGGTGGACACCACGATGTAGCCGGTTTCCGGATCGGCGTTGAGCGAGATGTCGGGCACGTTGCGGCCGCGGAAATGGCCAGGCAGCTTGAGCAGGGTGGTCGGGCCCGCCTGCGGGTCGTCGAAGGTCAGCGCCTGGTGCTTCTCGCTGGTGCGGATGCCGTGGGTGAACCACTGATAGACCGGCTCGTGCCAGTACACGCTCACGCCGCCGCCGCCGCCGGTGGCGAACAGGTCGATCAGGCCGGGACCGAAGTTGGTGTCGAAGTAGTCCTGGATGTAGTCCCAGCCCCACACGCTTTCGCGCTCGATCGACCCCACCGGTCCGCCGCTGAAGGAGAAGCTGTACGGCACGGTGGTGCCGCCGGCGGCGGTCATGTACGGATCGGACGCCGGCGAGTCGACCGTCAGCGGCGCGCTCCACTGGTCGTGGCCGAGGCTGCGCACGGTGTCGTAGGCGCCCGAATCGCCCGAGGCGGCGAAGATCGACTGCCCCTGCACCGCCGCCTCCAGGAAGACCTGGTGGAATGCGCGCAGGTTGCCCACGTCGGTGGTGTCGGTCACGCTCGCGCCGTCGACGTTGAGCGCGGCGAAGTTGTAGATCTCCGGCAGGCCCCAGCTGGTGGAGATGCTGTCGGCGCAGTTGTCCGACACCGCCTGTGCGAAGGCGGCGACGAAATCGCCGCTGGTGTTGGGCGCGTCGTACACGATGATGTTCGCCTTCGGCGCCAGGCCGCCGGACTGCTCCACGTCCAGCGAAGTCTCGCCGCTGCCGCCGTCGAACGCGCCGCCGCCGTTGACGTGCACCTGCGTGATGCGGTGCGGCTTGGTGGCCAGGCCGATGCCGTCCCAGTAGGCCTGCGCGTCTTCCGGATAGAAGTTGGACAGGGTGACGATGCCGATGGTCGAGCCCTTGCCGGTGACGCCGCGGTCATACAGCGGATTGATGTTGTAGAGGTCGGCCACGTCGCCCACGGTGTAGTTGCCCGGCACGCCGGTCGCGGTGGGATTGCCGTTGGGGGCGGCGCGCAGGTTGGGCTGCAGCGCCTGCGGCGCGAACGTGGTGGTCGTCGACAGCAGCTTGGGCGTGCCGATGCGGTGGGAGACGTACTGGTGCTCGTTGCTCAGGCCCGACACCACGCTCACGGTGCCCGCCAGGGCCGCCGGCAGTGCGACCGGCCTGGCCGGACGGTGGAACGTGCGGCCGCTGTCGGCATCCCTGAACGTGTGGATGGAGGTGCCGAAGGCCTGGCCCATCTGCGCCAGCGTGCCCTGCACGCGGATCACCATCCTGTTGTCCAGCACCTCGCCGCGCAGCCCCTGCTTCTTCAGGTAGGCCTGCACGTTGGCGATCTGCCTGTCGGTGGCGCCGAAGCGCTCGGCGAACTGCCGGGTGGTGAGGAAGCGGTGGTAGTTCGGGTTGCCGGGCGTGACCGTCTGGCGGATCAGGTTCTCCAGTTGCGCCTCGTTGCGCAGCTTGAGGATCAGCGTGGCGTTCGCCGGCTGGCTGGACGCGGCAAGGCCCAGATCCACGGCGGACTGGGTTCCTCCCTGTCCGGCGCTGGCGGCGCCGGCGAACAGCAGGGCAAGGGAAGCGGCAAGCGCTTTCTGGTGCAACTTCGCGAGCATGGGGTTTCTCCCTGGAATGCACGCGACTTGAGGACACAGGGGCTTGGAAGCACTGCGCCGACAGCCGCGGGCGTGCGATGGTTGGTATGTTCCCTATCGGCGCCGCACCCCCTGTGGACGACGCCGTCGCCGAGCTTGCACCCAAGCGGGCGGGAAGGGAAGAGCCGCGCGCACGCCGCGGCGTGCGTCAATCCAGGGTGAACCTTCCGCGCACGCCGACCGCGCAACGGCCGCCGATGGTGACGATGCCGGAGGCCTCCTCCACAGCCACCTCGACCCGGCCATCGCGGCCCACCTCGCGCCCCTGGCTGGCGACGTAGCGGCGGCCATAGCGGGCCAGGCCGCCGGTCTCGTGCAGCAGTGCGCCGATCGCCGCGTTGGCGCTACCGGTGACCGGGTCTTCCGGGATGCCGTCGGCCGGGCAAAACGCACGCACGGCCATCGCCGCGTCGCCGCCGTCCTCGGCGCCGAACACGCTCACGCCCACCGCGCCGTGCGCCAGGCACAGCGCCGCGATGGCCGGCAGGTCGGGCGCCAGCGCGCGCACGGTGCGCGCCTGGCCGAGGTCGCAGACCAGCCACACGGGGCCGTTGTCGATCGGCCGCACGGCCGCGACGGGGAGATCGACCTTCAACGCATCGGCCAGGGCCGCGGCAAGTGTCGCATCGGGGTGCCCGATGCGCGCCGGTGGCGCCTGCACGTGAATCGTGCGGGTGGCGCCCTCGCCCTGCACGACCACCGGCAGCAGGCCGGCAGCACATTCCTGCACCAGCGACGGTCGCATCGGCACGCAGCCGTCCTCGATCGCGGCATAGGCGCTGCCCACGCTGGGATGGCCGGCGAACGGCAGCTCCTGGCGCGGGGTGAAGATGCGCACGCGGTAGTCCGCACCCGCTTGCGTGGGACGCAGCAGGAACGTGGTTTCGGAAAGATTGGTCCAGCGCGCGATGCGCTGCATCGTCGGCGCGTCGAGCGCGTCGGCGCCGAGCACCACCGCCAGCGGATTGCCCTCGAGCAGGCGCGAGGCGAACACGTCCAGTTGCAGGAAGTCGAAGCTGCGCATCGGCGCCTCGCGGATGACGAAGAAAATGGAGTGTAGGTGATCGCCTACAGCGCAAATTTTTACGCCGCCCTAGAATGCGCCGCCCGGCATGCCCCGCCGGGCTTCGCATACAAGACAAAAAACAGGGAATTCCAAGCATGAACAAGATTCTGACCGTCGCCCTGGGCGCGGTGCTTGCTGCCGGCTCCGCTTCGGCCGCCGCCGCTGACGCCAACGGCTCCTTCTTCATCAACGCCGGCGTGGGCCAGGCGCAGTACCACGTCGGCCACACCGACGGCCTGGGCTACAAGCTCGACGACAAGGACACCGCCGGCGCGGTGCGCTTCGGCTACGCCTGGAAGGTCGGCAACGGCTTCGACCTGGGCGTCGAAGGCGGCTACGCGGACCTGGGCAAGCTGGTCGCCAAGTACCACGCGCAGAACGAAGACGCTTCCATCATCATCAACGAGAAGGCCGACGTCGAAGCCAGCGGCCCGCTGCTGGGCGTCAACGGCAAGTACACCTTCGCCAACAAGTGGTTCGTCTCGGCGCGCGCCGGCTGGTTCCGCTCCACCGCGGACGCCTCCTACCGTTACGAGGAGATCTACGCCGACGCGCCGAACTACAGCGAATACGCCAGCGGCGATGCCGACGGCAACGGCTGGTACGGCGGCGTGGGCGTGGGCTACAACTTCGCGCCGAACTTCAGCCTCGGCCTGAACTACGACAACTACCATGGCAAGGCCAAGACCGACCTCGCCGACATCGGCGGCAGCATCGGCGTGTACACGGTGACCGCCGAGTTCCGCTTCTGATCGACCGATGGCGGGCCTGCAGGGTCTGCCATCTCCCGGTTCGTCCCGTTGGATACGAAACCGGAGCGAAAGCACCAAGACGGCCGCCTCGCGCGGCCGTCGTTTTGTCCGGCCCGGCCGGCTGCGGCACAATAGCGGGCTTGTGCGCCGCGCAAGGCGGCGCGTTCGAAGCCGATAGCCGCCCATGACCACCATCAAGCAAGACGACCTGATCCAGTCCGTCGCCGACGCACTCCAGTACATCAGCTACTACCACCCGGTCGACTACATCCAGAGCCTCGCCGCCGCCTACGAGCGCGAGGAGTCGCCCGCCGCGCGCGACGCGATGGCGCAGATCCTGATCAACTCGCGCATGGCCGCCGAGGGCCATCGCCCGCTGTGCCAGGACACCGGCATCGTCACCGTATTCCTGAAAGTCGGCATGGACGTGCGCTGGGACGCCACGATGTCGCTCGAGGACATGGTCAACGAAGGTGTGCGCCGCGCCTACAACCACCCGGACAACAAGCTGCGCGCGAGCGTGCTGGCCGATCCGGCGGGCAGGCGGCTGAATACGCGCGACAACACCCCGGCGGTGATCAACATGTCGATCGTGCCGGGCGATACGGTCGAGGTGATCGTGGCGGCCAAGGGTGGCGGCTCGGAGGCCAAGAGCAAGTTCGTGATGCTCAACCCGTCCGACTCGATCGTCGACTGGGTTCTGAAGACCGTGCCGACGATGGGTGCGGGCTGGTGTCCGCCGGGGATGCTCGGCATCGGCATCGGCGGCACCGCCGAGAAGGCCATGCTGCTGGCGAAGGAATCGCTGATGGAGCACATCGACATCCAGGAACTGATCGCGCGGGGCCCAAGCAACCGCATCGAGGAACTGCGCATCGAGCTGTACGAGAAGGTCAACGCGTTAGGGATAGGCGCGCAGGGCCTGGGCGGCCTGACCACCGTGCTCGACGTGAAGATCAAGGACTACCCGACCCACGCCGCCAACCTGCCGGTCGCGATGATCCCCAACTGCGCCGCCACCCGCCACGCGCACTTCACCCTGGACGGCTCCGGCCCGGTGATGCTCGAGCCGCCGTCGCTGGAGCACTGGCCGAAGCTCACCTACGACGCCTCCAAGGGCCGTAGGGTGGATCTGGACGCCGTCACCCGCGAGGAGGTGGCGAGCTGGAAGCCGGGCGAGGTGCTGCTGCTCAACGGCAAGCTGCTGACCGGCCGCGACGCCGCGCACAAGCGCATGGTCGACATGCTCAACAAGGGCGAGCCGCTGCCGGTCGACTTCAACGGGCGCTTCATCTACTACGTCGGCCCGGTCGATCCGGTGCGCGACGAGGTGGTCGGTCCTGCCGGTCCCACCACCGCCACGCGCATGGACAAGTTCACCGAACAGGTGCTCAGCTCGACCGGCCTGCTCGGCATGGTCGGCAAGGCCGAGCGCGGCCCGGCGGCGATCGAGGCGATCCGCAAGCACCGCTCGGTGTACCTGATGGCGGTGGGCGGCGCCGCCTATCTGGTGTCCAAGGCGATCAAGGCTTCGCGCGTGGTCGGCTTCGCGGACCTCGGCATGGAGGCGATCTACGAGTTCGAGGTCAAGGACATGCCGGTGACCGTGGCGGTCGATTCGGCCGGCACCTCGGTGCACCAGACCGGGCCGAAGGAATGGCGGACGCGGATCGGCAAGATCCCCGTCTTTGTTGAATAAAGCCGTGCGCGCAGCGCACCCGTTCACCTCCTCTCCCCTCCGGGGAGAGGACCGGGATGAGGCGCCCAAGCCCGCCGTGAATGACCTCCAGGCGCACCCTACGTAACCAGGGCTGAGGCCAGGTCGACCCCTCACCCCAGCCCTCTCCCCGGAGGGGAGAGGGAGCGGAACCCGCGAGCGTCAGCATTTGGATGGCTAAACGTCCATATCTTGCCCGCAAAAATCCATTGCATTCGTCGTGCCGCAGCGCAACACTGGCGCGATTGCCTTTCGCCACCACTGCAATGGAGCCCATGTGATCCCGCAAAACCCCGCGCCGCTTCCGGCGGACGCGCCCGCCCAGGATCGACCCTGGATCGTGATGAAGTTCGGCGGCACGTCCGTCGCGACGCTGCCGCGCTGGCAGAACATCCGTGAGCTGATCGCCAGCCGCCGCGCCGAAGGCGCCCGCGTGCTGGTCGTCGTGTCCGCGCTCACCGGCATCACCGACGCACTGAAACAACTGTGCGCCGAGGGCAACGGGGACAAACGCAAGGCGGCGGCCGATGCGATCGCGCAACGCCACCACGACCTGCTCGGCCACATGCAGCTGCCGCTGCCGGACACGCTCGCCGCGCGGCTGGCGGACCTGGCGGCGCTGGCTGTCGACGGCCCGGCGGCGTTGGGCGAGCTGGCCTGGTCGGCGCAGGTGCAGGCGCACGGCGAGCTGATGTCCAGCGCGCTGGGCGCGGCCTACCTCAGCGCCAGCGGGCTGATCACGCAATGGGTGGACGCGCGCGGGTGCCTGGCTGCGATCGCGCTGCCCAACCAGAACGAGCGCACGCGCCTGCTTTCGGCGACGGTCGAGGCGCGTCCGGATCCTGCGTTGGCCGCCCGCCTGGCCGCACAGGGCGAGGTGTTCATCACCCAGGGTTTCATCGCGCGCGAGGAACACGGCCGCACGGTGCTGCTGGGCCGTGGCGGCTCGGATACCTCGGCCGCCTATTTCGGCGCGCTGCTCAAGGCCTCGCGCGTGGAAATCTGGACCGACGTCGCCGGCATGTTCACCGCCAACCCGCGCCAGGTGCCCGGCGCGCGGCTGCTCCAGCGGCTGGACTACGAGGAGGCCCAGGAAATCGCCACCACAGGCGCCAAGGTATTGCACCCGCGTTGCCTCTCGCCGCTGCGCGAACCGCGCGTGCCGCTGCTGATCAAGGACACCAACCGGCCTGAACTCGAAGGCACGGTGATCGGCCCGGAGGTGCGCGAGCACGCGCCGAGCGTCAAGGCGATCAGCGCGCGCAAGGGGCTCACCCTGGTGTCGATGGAGTCGGTCGGCATGTGGCAGCAGGTCGGCTTCCTGGCCGACGTGTTCGCGCAGTTCAAGAAGCATGGCCTGTCGGTCGACCTGATCGGTTCGGCTGAAACCAACGTGACGGTGTCGCTCGATCCGACCGAGAATTTGCTCGACTCGGACGCGGTGGCGGCGCTGGCGGCGGATCTGGCCAAGGTCTGCCGGGTCAAGGTGATCGCGCCGTGCGCCGCGATCACGCTGGTCGGTCGCGGCATGCGTTCGATGCTGCACACGCTCTCGACCGTGCTGGCCGAGTTCGGGCAACTGCGCGTGCACCTGATCTCGCAGTCGTCCAACAACCTCAACCTGACTTTCGTGGTCGACGAGACGGTGGTGGACGAACTGCTGCCGCACCTGCACGACCTGCTGATCGGCGCCGGCGCCCTGCGCACCGACGACAGCGCGCTGTTCGGTCCGAGCTGGCAGGCGCTCTACGGCAGCGGCGAGGTGGCAGGGCAGGCGGCCGCCTGGTGGCGTGACCCGAACGAGCGTGAGCGCCTGCTGGCGCTGGCGCAGCAGGCCACGCCGCGCTACGTCTATCACTTGCCCACGGTGCGCGCGCAAGCGCGGGCGATGCTCACGCTGGGCGCGGTCGACCGCGTGCACTACGCGGTGAAGGCCAACACGCACCCGGCGATCCTGCGCGTGCTCGCGGCAGAGGGCCTTGCCTTCGAGTGCGTCTCGCCCGGCGAGCTGAGGGCCGTGCTGGCTGCCGTGCCGGACACCGCGCCGCTGCTGTTCACGCCCAACTTCGCCCGCCGCGCCGACTACGCCGAGGCGCTCGCCACCCGTGCCACCGTCACCCTGGATGCGCTGCATCCGCTGGAGCACTGGGGCGAGCTGTTCCGCGGCCGCGAGGTGGTGCTGCGGGTGGACCTAGGCCGTGGCCTGGGCCATCACGAGAAGGTGCGCACCGGCGGCAACGGCAGCAAGTTCGGCCTGCCGGTGGAACAGCTCGACGTCTTCCTGCGCCTGGCCGATGCGCACCAGGTGAGCGTGCGCGGGCTGCATGCGCACCTGGGTTCGGGCGTGCTCGATCCGAAGCACTGGGGCGAGGTGCACGCGCAACTGGCGAGCCTGGCCGAGCGCATCGGCAGCGTGGCTTTCCTCAACATCGGCGGCGGGTTGGGCGTACCCTCGCATCCCGGCGAGGCGCCGCTGGACATGGCGGAGCTGGACCGCGTGCTGCGCGAGGTCAAGGCGGCCTACCCGCATTTCCAGCTGTGGATGGAGCCGGGCCGCTACCTGGTCGCCGACGCCGGCGTGCTGCTGGCGCGGGTCACCCAGACCAAGGGCAAGGGCAGCCTGCGCTACCTCGGCGTGGACACCGGCATGGACAGCCTGATCCGCCCGACGCTGTACGACGCATGGCACGAGATCGCGAACCTCTCGCGGCTGGATGCGCCGGCCGATGTTCTGTACCAGGTAGTCGGGCCGATCTGCGAATCGGGCGACGTGCTGGGCACCGACCGGCGGTTACCCGAGGCGCAGGAGGGCGACGTGATCCTGATTGCGCAGGCCGGGGCGTACGGCAAGGTAATGTCGTCGCGCTACAACCTGAGGGAAGAGGCGGACGAGGTGATCCTGGACGCTTGAGGCGAGCCCCGGCCCCTCACCCCAGCCCTCTCCCCGGAGGGGAGAGGGAGCCGGTTCTGCGCAGGATGAAGATTGAGCGAACGAAGCTTGCCTTTGCTTCCTCTCCCCTCCGGGGAGAGGGTTGGGGT